>NZ_RZST01000303.1:0-7223 GCF_003997575.1 Mesorhizobium sp. M1A.F.Ca.IN.022.07.1.1 | reverse complement strand
CGCTGATATCCGCGGCAACCGCGGGCAGTCCCGCCTCGGCGCACAGGTCAAACACGGTGCGGCGCGTTATGCCGGGCAGCACGCCGACGGCGGGCGTGGTCAATTTGCCTGCCCTGACACAGAACACGTTGAAGCCTGGACCTTCGGCGAGGTTACCGTTGAAGTCGAGGACCAGCGCGGTGTCGGCGCCGCGGTCATAAGCGTCGTAGAGCCCGCGCACCAGGTCCAGCCAATGGTAGTTCTTGATCGAGGGATCGATCGAGGCAGGTGGGATACGGACTTTGTCGCTGATCGCGACGTGGAGGCCGCTTCGCAATTGTTCGGCATTGGCGACCGAGCCGAAGGGGACGGCGAAAGCCATGAACCGGTTGATCGCCTGACGCGGATCGCGGCTGAAGGTCGGCGAGGCGCCGCGCGTGCACAGCATCTCGACATAGGCGGCGCGATGGCCGGACAGCGCGACGCAATTGTGCAGGATTTCGGCAACGCCGTCGCGGCCGAACGGGATGGTCATGCGAAGCTTTTCCAGCCCGCCGAAGAAACGGTCGAGATGCAGATCGAGACGGAAAAAGCGACCGTCCCAGACATGGACCGTGTCGTAAGTGGCGTCGGAATGCAGAAAGCCCCAGTCCAGCACCGACACCTTTGCCTGCGACATCGGCAGATATTGTCCATCGAGGTAAGCGACGCCGTTGGGATAGGCATGCGGATCGAGATGACGCTCTGACAGAATGGGTAGTGGCGCGGCAGGCGCGGGGGCGGCTTGGCTCATTTCGCTCCATCTTCGTCGTTGTGGAAAGGCAGGTTAGCGTCCAGCTTCGAATGAAGTAAGAGCCAGGCCAACGGCGCTGTCTAGCCTAGCCTGTGCTTTACTCGTCCTCGTCATCCTCTTCCAGCAGCCGCGTCGCGCGCCAGCGGGTCAGCACCTCATTGGTCTCGTCGATGACAAAGAAGCGTGCCGAGTCTCGGTCATAGCCTTCGGCCAGCAGTTTGTCATAGTCGGTATGGGTGTGGCGGACATGCGCGATGGTTGCCAGCCACACCGCGATCGTCGGCGGCAAGCTCTTCATATGCACGGCTCCGGCATCGGCGCGGATTTTTTCCATGTCGGAATAGGGGGCGAGCGGCAAGAGCGCGGTGAGCGCCTTGGCAATCGCGCGGCGGCGGCCGGTCGGCGCGCTCATTTCTCCTCGCGTCCGGCAATGGCCGCCTCAGGGAAGGCATCGGTCGACGCATAGTAGGGCTTGATGTCGACGACCGGCGTGCCGTCGAGCACGTCGATGGCGTCGATCTCGATCCGGCCTTCCTCGATATCGAGCGCGACGAGCTTGGCGATGTGCAGGCCGACAGGGTTCGGCCGGGCAGGGGAGCGCAGCGAGAAAACGCCTTTCGGTTCAGCCGCATGGCGCGGCTTCTGCACAATCAGATTCCGTGGGGCATGATCGAGCCAGGACAGGATGACGATGTGGCTGGCGCGATCGAGGTTCTGCAGCCCCCGGCGGTAGGGCTTGTCGATCAGGATGGCCCCAGTCCGACCGGTCTCGCGGGCGGCGCGCATGTTCTTGGGACAATCCTCGCGGCTCGTCCAAGGCGAGGCGATCCGGCCGATGAAGACGACATGGCCGTCCGGCGGCAGATTGGCCGGGTCGTTTTCCAGGAGCGTCTCGTCCTCGCGTCTCTCGAACATCGTTCAATCAATCCGCGGACGCATGGCCTGCAATGCGCGGACCATGGCTGCGCCATTTTCTTGTCCGAGAGCGACATAACGCTTGCCAGGGTTTTAAATTCGACATAAACATATCTTTATATCTTTCGGCGAGAACCTTTCATGCATGTCACGCTCGACACGATGGTAGATACATTGAAGGCGGCTGCCGAATCCAGCCGCCTGCGCATTCTGGTGCTGCTGTCGCGCGGCGATCTCACGGTCTCCGACCTTACCGAAATCCTTGGCCAGTCGCAGCCGCGCGTCTCACGGCATCTGAAGCTACTGCTCGATGCCGGGCTGATCGGCCGCTACCAGGAAGGGTCCTGGGCCTTTTTCAGGCTGTCGGACACAGACAGCTCGCGCGATTTCGTTCAGCGGCTCGTCTCGGGCGTGCGCGAGGCCGATCCGCAGGTGGTGCGCGACCTGGAGCGGCTGGCCGCTGTCAAGCGCAAGCGGCAGGACCGGGCCGCGGAGTATTTTTCGGAGAACGCCGCCAGCTGGGATCGCATCCGCTCGCTG
The DNA here is from genome assembly GCF_003997575.1 of Mesorhizobium sp. M1A.F.Ca.IN.022.07.1.1. Classification (NCBI taxonomy): domain Bacteria; kingdom Pseudomonadati; phylum Pseudomonadota; class Alphaproteobacteria; order Hyphomicrobiales; family Phyllobacteriaceae; genus Mesorhizobium; species Mesorhizobium sp. M1A.F.Ca.IN.022.07.1.1. The sequence goes on along the minus strand of NZ_RZST01000303.1, from coordinate 4,996 downwards.
CATGTGCCGGATCGCGCGGTGGAAGCGGCACTGCTCAAGCTTGTCGGCAAACGGCCGTTCCAGTCGATGCTCGATCTCGGCACCGGCACGGGCAGGCTGCTGGAGATCTTCGCGCCGCTCTACCGGCGCGGCGTCGGCATCGACATGTCGCGCGAGATGCTGACCGTGGCGCGCGCCAATCTCGACAAAGCCGGCGTCGCCAATGCGCAGGTGCGCCAGGGCGACATCTTTTCGCCGCCGGTCGAGCGCAACGCCTTCGATCTCGTCACCATCCACCAGGTGCTGCACTATCTCGACGATCCGGCCCGCGCCATCGGCGAGGCCGCGAGGCTGCTGCGTCCGTCCGGCAGGCTGGTGATCGTCGATTTCGCGCCTCACAATCTGGAGTTCCTGCGCGACCAGCACGCGCATATGCGGCTAGGCTTTTCCGACCGGCAGATCGCCGACTGGTTCGAGGAGGCAGGGCTTGACCTCGAAGAGAGCCAGGAGTTCGAGCCGCGCGGCCAGGCCGAGGCGAGACTCACCGTCAAGCTCTGGCTGGGTCGCGATCGCCGCCTGCTGATCGCCGATCCGTCCAACGACACACTTCCAGCAAGGGAAACAGCCTGATGAACCAGTTCCGCTTTTCCCGCCGCCCCGACATTGGCGACAAGGTCCGGGTTTCGTTCGAGTTCTTCCCGCCGAAAACGGATGAGATGGAAGCAAGGCTCTGGGACACCATCACAAGGCTCGAGCCGCTCAAGCCGCGCTTCGTCTCGGTGACCTACGGTGCCGGCGGCTCGACCCGGGAGCGCACGGCGCGCACCGTGAAGCGCATTCTGCACGAGACGACGCTGACGCCGGCGGCGCATATGACCTGCGTCGACGCGGCCCGGCATCAGGTCGACGCCGTCATCCAGGAATTCGCCGACTTTGGCGTCACCCGTTTCGTCGCCTTGCGTGGCGATCCGGCAGCAGGCGTGGGGACCGCCTATCGTCCGCATCCCGATGGTTATGCGAACGGCGCCGAACTGGTCGGGGCGCTGAAGAGCGTCGGCGATTTCGACATCTCGGTCTCAGCCTATCCGGAAAAGCATCCGGAAAGCCCGGACTTCGCCACCGACATCGATATGCTGAAGCGCAAGGTCGACAATGGCGCGACGCGGGCGATCACCCAGTTCTTCTTCGATAACGACCTCTACGAGCGCTATGTCGAGCGCGCGCGCCGCGCCGGCATCTACATCCCCATCGTGCCGGGTATCCTGCCGGTGCACAACTTCACCCAGGTCGCCAATTTTTCCTCCCGCTGCGGCGCGCTGGTGCCGGCCTGGCTGGCCGAGCGCTTCGAAGGGCTGGAGAACGATCCGCAAACGCATGCACTGGTGGCCTCAGCGGTCGCGGCAGAGCAGGTCCATGATCTGGTCGAGCGCGGCGTCGGCGATTTCCATTTCTACACGATGAACCGTGCCGATCTGGTCTTCGCCGTCTGCCACATGATCGGCATCCGCTCGCATGAGGCGGAGGCGGCCGGCTCGGCCGCGGCCTGATCAAACTCGCCGAAAAGTGTGCAGCGGTTTTGCGAAACGACATGCATTCAAAACAATGATTGAAACGGAAAAGGCCGGGCGGAACCCGGCCTTTTCGAATCGGTTGGACTCATCCTCGGTGCTGGTCTTCCCGGCTTCGGCGGGTCAGGGAAGAACGCCCATGATAAGGGCGCCGATGAATGCAAACGCAGCACAAATCATCAATGCGTTGATTGGCCTCGTCAGTCCCATGCCATAGCCTCCTCTTAAGAGCTATGGCCGGAATCTAGAGTCATTTGGGTCACAGGCAAGCGGAAAATGTGCTGCATTGCGACGTGATTGTGGAATTTGCGACCTCGAATTTGCCGTTAGCCATTGAAACTCTTCGGCAAAAATCGATCCAAGAGTTTGTGAATATATTATGGCGAAGCCGTGGCATGGCACCGCTACCATCGGCCGAACAGGCGCCCGTCAATGGTGATCAGACCGACTCCGATCAGCGCCATGCCGCCCATTTCGAAGAGCTGCAGCCGCTCGCCCAGAAACAGGAATCCGAGCAGCACGGCACTCACCGGTACGATCAAAGTGACCAGCGAGGCGTTGGTGGCGCCGGCCGAGGCAACGAGGTTGAAATAGAGGATGTAGGCAAAGGCTGTGGAGAGCAGGGCCAGCCCGAGCACCGCGGCCCAGACCGGCGGCGAGACCGAAAACAGCCCGGCTGGGCCGTAGGCAATCAGCACGACGGGGATCATGATGATGGTCGATGCGGTCAGTTGCCCGGTGGCGATGACCGGCGAAGGCACCCCCTTGAAGCGGTGCGCGATCATCAGGGCAATCGCGTAGGACACCGAGGCGCCGATCAGCGCGAACTTGGCCCAGGCCGGCTCGCCGAGGCCAGAAGCCAAACCAGGACCGATCATGACAGCTGTTCCTGCAACGCCGAGCGAGATGCCGGCCAGCTTGTTCCAGGACAGTTTTTCGTCAGCGGTGAGCGCATTGGCGAGGAGCAGCGTCCAAAATGGCGTCGTGGCATTGAGCACAGAGGCAATACCGGCGCCGAGCTCGGTCTGGCCGGCGAAGATCAGCGAAAACGGAATGACATTGTTGGCCAACGCCAGCAGGAAGAACAGGCCGGCGTGGGGAAAGGCGAGACGGAAGGACGGGCCGCGGATCGCCAGATAGAGCTGAAGCGCGGCCGCCGCGATGGCGACGCGAAACAGCACCAGCGCCAAAGGATGGATCTCCGCCACGGCAATGCGGGCAAAGAAGAAGGAGCCGCCCCAGATCGCGCCGAGCAGCAGGAGCTGCGCCCAATCTCTGAGCGTCATCGGTCCGCGTGTCGGCGCGGCGCCAGCCGCCATCGTCATGTCGTCACCCCTCCCATGCCGATCGCTCCCTCAGTCCGCCGAACCAGCTCCAACCGATATACGGTTCGGTGGCAAGGGCCACCCGAAACCTGCCCAATGGTTTAGCGTGGCGCAAAAGGGTGCGGCCGCTCGCAGGCGAAGGCGAGACACAGAACTGTTTTCTTTGGCGGCTAGCTAGGATTAATTGTGCGCGCCGAGATCAAGGATTCGTCCATGCAGCGATTCGAAAATGCCCGCGAGGCGGCACTGGCGCTTCGTCCGGACGATCCGGTCTATTGCTTCCGCCCGCAGGTGCTTAAGGCCGATGCTTTGCAGTTCATGGGCATGTTCCCGGGCAAGACCGCCTATGCGGTCAAGACCAATGGCGAGCAGATCGTGCTGAAGACGCTGGTCGAGGCCGGCGTGAGCGCCTTCGACGTCGCCTCGCCCGGCGAGTTCGCCGCTGTGCGGGGGGTCTCGCCCGAGGCCGAAATGCTCTACATGCATCCGATCAAGGCGCAGTCGGACATCAAGCTGGCGTTGGAGAAATACGGCATCCGCGTGATTTCGCTCGATCATGAGGACGAGATCACCAAGCTGACGCGCGTGGTGCGTGCGCTCGACATCGATCCCGGCGCTCTCACCGTCTTCGTGCGCATCCAGACCAAGGGCCACGCGGCATATGAGCTGTCGAAGAAATTCGGCGCCGGTCCCGCCAATGCGGTGGAGCTTGCCGAGCGGCTCAACCGTACCGGCTACAAGGTCGGGCTTTGCTTCCATGTCGGCAGCCAGATCGAGGACCCCGACACCTACGAGCGCGCGCTGGCCTCTGCCGACTGGGTGCGCAACCGGCTGACCTTCGACATTGCCGGGCTTGACGTGGGCGGCGGCTTTCCGGCCGAGTACGGCCACGATCCCAACCGCAAGCACATCGAGATGCCGTCGCTCGGCCAGCTCATGTCGCGGCTGGCCGGCGACCTCAAGGAATACCAGTTCGACGAGATGCCGCTGGTCGCCGAACCCGGCCGCGTGATCGTGGCGCGCTGCCTGTCGCTGATCGTGCGCGTGCTCTTGCGCAAGGGCAAAAGGCTCTACATCAATGACGGCATCTGGGCGTCGCTCTCGGATTCATGGACCGGCAAGATCACGCTGCCGGCGCGCTTCATTCCCGATCCGGCGATCCGCACGCGCAATGGCAGCGACAAGACGGTCGTGCCGTTCAAGGTTTGCGGCGCAACGTGCGATTCCGTCGACATCCTGTCGCGCCCATTCTGGCTGCCGGAAACGGTCGACACCGGCGACTGGATCGAGATCGGCCATATCGGCGCCTACTCGCTGTCACTGAGGACGCGATTCAACGGGTTCTATCCCGACACGTTCGTGGAGGTGACGACGCCGTTCGACGAGGGCGACGCGCCGCAAGGTTTCGCGAGCTTGGAGACGATGGCGGATTGAGCTCCCCCTTCTCCCCTTGGGGGAAGGACAGGGCGCTACAATTTCGCCAGCAATTCCGGCGTCGGCCAACCGTCCACGGCCATGCCGAGCCGCATCTGCTCCTTGCGGATCGCTTCGCGGGTATTCGTGCCGAGGATACCGTCGACCGTGCCGACATCGTAGCCCTTGGCCTCAAGCTTGGTCTGCAGGGCCTTCATCTGGTCACCGTTGAGGCCGGGCTCGGGCGTGCGCGGATCGAATTGCGGCGCCCCGGCCAGACGGGTCGCCAGCACCGCAGCGGTGAGCGCGTAAGTGAAGGACTGGTTCCATTCCAGATAAACGTCGAAATTGTCGTAGGTCAGGAAGGCTGGACCCTTGCGACCCATGGGCAAGGCGAGCCCGGCCTTCAGGCCGTTGTCGACGAGCGGCGTGCCGTCCGGATTGGTCACGCCCCATTGGGCCCATTGCGACAGCGGCAGCTTGTTGGTGCGGCCGGTCTGGTCCCAAGGCATGTCGTCGGGAACACGCACCTCCTCGACCCAGGGCTGGTCGCGCTTCCAGCCGCGCGACAGGATTTTGTCGGCCGTGGTCATGATCACGTCCGCCACGCTGTTCCGGAGATCGACCTTGCCGTCGCCGTCGCCGTCGACGCCGCGGGCGAGATAGTCGGTCGGCAGAATCTGCGTCTGGCCGATCTCGCCGGCCCAGGCG
>NZ_RZST01000302.1:0-7229 GCF_003997575.1 Mesorhizobium sp. M1A.F.Ca.IN.022.07.1.1 | reverse complement strand
GTAGAGACCGTCCTGCGGCGACAGCGCATCGCGTGTATCGGGACTGCGCAGCGAGACGCCAATGATGCCCCAACCCGTATCGCCATCCGCCAGGCAGGCGTCGACATAGGCCGCCTGATGAGCGCGATGGAAGGCGCCGACGCCGAGATGGACGATGCCGGGCGTCACGGCGCCGCGATCGTAGCGGGGTATGGCGATTGCGCCCGGCAGCTGCGCGATCGTGGCGTTCGACAGTCGGCTGTTCATTGGTTTGAAGTCTCCGATCGGCGCGTCGAGCCTGGCAGGAATGGCGGCAGCGGCGTAGCACCCGCCGCTGCCCCGTACAATGGCCGGGCTTTATGCAAAAGTCATCATACAACCAGCTGGTTTTTGTATGTTGACATTACTCTTTGTCACTCTACCAATGGGTTAGCCTGGGAGGAGCGAAGTGGCTGCATTGACTGATCCGGACCTGCTGTTCGCGCCGGAAACGCGAACGCTGGCTCGCGCCCTTCATGCAGGGGTCAAGGACCTGCCGATCGTCAGCCCGCATGGCCACACGGACCCGCGCTGGTATGCGCTCAACAAACCCTTTCCCGACCCGGCGCAGCTCCTGATCGTGCCGGACCACTACATCTTCCGCATGCTGTTCAGCCAGGGCGTTCGGTTGGAAGAGCTCGGCGTGCCGACGCTCGACGGTGCGCCGGTCGAGACCGACGGCCGAACGATCTGGCGGCGCTTTGCCGAGCATTACTATCTCTTCCGCGGCACGCCGACCCGGCTCTGGCTCGACCATGTGTTCGAGCATCTGTTCGGCATCGACGAACCGCTCAACGCCAGCACCGCTGATCGGTGCTATGACACGATCGCGGCGCTGCTTCAGCGCGTCGACTATCGGCCGCGGGCGCTGTTCGAGCGGTTCAACATCGAGGTGATCGCCACCACCGAAGGCGCGCTCGACGATCTCAAATGGCATCGCATGATCCGTGACAGCGGTTGGCAGGGCCGTGTCGTTACCGCCTATCGGCCGGACGCCGTGGTCGATCCCGACTTCGAAGGTTTCCTGGCCAATCTCGATCGCCTGGGCGAAATCACCGGATGCGACACCGGCACATGGGCCGGCTATCTCGAGGCGCACCGAAAACGCCGCGCCTATTTCAAGGAATTCGGCGCCACCTCGTCCGATCACGGCCATCCGACCGCCGACACCGCCAATCTTTCCGACACCGCGGCGCAGGAGCTGTTCGACAGCATCCGCCGCGGCTCGGAGGACGAGCGCGAGCGAAAACTGTTTCGTGCCCAGATGCTGACCGAGATGGCCAAGATGAGCCGCGACGACGGGCTGGTGATGCAGATCCATCCCGGGTCGTGGCGCAATCATTCGCCGGCTGTTTTCCAGAAATTCGGCCGAGACAAGGGCTTCGATATCCCGACCCGGACCGATTATGTGACGGCGCTGAAGCCGCTGCTCGACTGCGTCGGGCTGGAGCGAGACCTGACGATCATCCTGTTCACGCTCGACGAGACGAGCTATGGGCGCGAGTTGGCGCCGCTCGCCGGCGTCTATCCGGCGCTGAAGCTTGGGCCGGCCTGGTGGTTCCACGACGGCCCGGAAGGCATGCGCCGCTTCCGCGAGATGACCACCGAGACGGCGGGCTTCTACAATACGGTCGGCTTCAACGACGACACGCGCGCCTTTCCATCGATCCCGGCGCGCCACGACGTCGCGCGGCGTGTCGACTGCGCCTTCCTGGCGCGGCTCGTCGCCGAACATCGGCTTCGCGAGGAGGAAGCGTATGAGCTGGCGCGCGAGCTTGCCTACACGCTTGCCAAGAAGGCGTACCGGCTCTGAGCCGGTCGCCAGGATTTGAGAGGCATGAAGTTCCGCATCATCCAATCGGACGTCTTCGTCGAACATGGTCGGCAAGATCACGGTCTGGGAAGCGATGCGCTCGATCTGGTCATTCTACGGCGCGGGTATCGTGGTTCTGGCGCTGGTGACGTATATTCCCGCGATCTCGCTGTGGTTGCCAAGTGTCTTCAAGTAGGCGTCCTCAAATAGGGCGTTCAGATAGGGGAGTGCGACGGTGGCCGGGCCCACGACGGATCTCAGGGTCGAACGGAAGCCGAAGCTGTCGGAAACGGTGGTCGCGGCGATCCGCAAGCAGCTGTTGGCGGGCGAGATCCCGCCCGGGCACAAGCTGCCGACCGAGGGGCAGCTCACGGAAACCTTCGGCGTCAGCCGCACCGTCATTCGCGAGGCGCTGGCAAAGCTTGCCGCCGACGGTCTCGTCGAGGCGCGGCAGGGCGCCGGCGTCTTCGTAACGGAACACATCTCCACCACGCTCGGCGTTTTAGCCGCCGATATGGGCGCCAAGGATTCGATCGCGCTCAACGTGCTCGAGGTCCGGCTGGCGATCGAGATCGAATCGGCCGGCCTTGCCGCCATCCGCCGCAACGCGGCGCAAGAGGCGGCAATCCAAGAGGCTTTCTTCGAGTTCGAGCGGCTCCTGCTCGCCAGTCAGCCGACCGGTCCGGCGGATCTCGCCTTCCATAGGGCAATCGCCAGCGCCACAAATAACCCGTTCTATGTCGAGATGCTCGACGTGCTCGGCCGCCGCGCCATTCCCTGCGACGTAACCTCGCCCTGGTCGGCCGAGCTCGTCCAGGCCGACGAGTACCAGCGTGGCCTGCAACGGGAGCATCTGGTGATCCTCAATGAGATTTCGGCGGGCGACGCCGAAGCCGCGCGCGAGGCGATGCGGGCACATCTCACCTCGAGCCAGCAGCGCTACCGCGAGCGCCTGCAGGCGCGGCAGGCCTATTACGCAAAGTCCGTGGCGGCTGCGTCGACCGGATAATCATTCGAGCAAGGTAGAGATGGACCAGACACACACCGGCGCTTTCAACTGGGCCACGGCCGGCGACAATGTCGACTATACCGAGGTCGACCAGGTGACGATGGACCAGCTCAAGTGAGCGATCTTTTCGCCTTCAGCCTTGCGGGAAAACGCATCCTCGTCACCGGCGCCAACACCGGCATCGGCCAAGGCATTGCCGTGTCGGTCGCGCGCGCCGGCGGCGCCGTCATCGGCGTCGGGCGCTCGGCGATGGATGAAACCGCGGAGAAGATCGCGGCCATTGGTGGCCAGTTCGAAACCGTGGCCGCCGATCTCGGCGATCCTGCCGCGGCTGCCGTCATGCTCGACCGGATATGGGACGAGAAGGGACCGCTCGACGGCTTGGTCAACAATGCCGGCATCATACGGCGCGCCGACGCGGTCGATCTGACCGAAGCCGACTGGGACGAGGTGATGGACATCAATTTGAAGACGGTCTTCCGGCTTTGCCAGAGTTTTGCCAGACGCGTGCTGGCCGAGCCCGGGCGGCGCGGCAAGATCGTCAATATAGGCTCGGTGCTGAGCTTCCAGGGCGGCATCCGCGTCGCCTCCTACACCGCTTCGAAACATGGTGTGCTTGGCCTCACGAGGCTGCTCGCCTGCGAATGGGCGGCGAAAGGCATAAACGTCAACGGCATCGCGCCGGGCTATATCGAAACCAACAACACCGAAGCCTTGCGCGCCGACCCCGACCGCAGCGCCGCCATCCTCGGACGCATTCCCGCGGGGCGCTGGGGCCGGCCGGACGACATCGGCGACGCGGCCGTTTTCCTGCTCGCGCCCGCGTCGGACTACATGCATGGCGCGGTGATGCCGGTGGACGGCGGCTGGCTGGCGCGGTGACCATTCTGCCAATTCGAACGGAAGTTAAGCGATGACGCCTCTCTTTTCACATGCCGGCGAAAAAGCCTGGGAGCCGACGCCCGACGGCAACAGACGGCGCGTGCTGGTGCACACGGCCGAACTGATGATGGTCGAATTCGCCTTTGACAAGGGCGGCCTCGGCGCGCTGCATTCGCATCCGCACGTCCAGGCAAGCTATGTCGCCGAAGGCCGCTTCGAAGTCACCATCGACGACAAGTCAGAGATCCTGGCAGCGGGAAGCAGCTTCATCGTGCCGTCCAACCTGGTGCACGGCGTCAGGGCGCTGGAAGCGGGGCGGCTGGTCGACAGTTTTGCGCCTTATCGGGCCGACTTCCTATAGCGATATTCCTGTTGCCAAAGAAAAACCCGCGCCGTGAGGCGCGGGTTTGTTGCCTGGGCGCAGGTGGCGCCGCCGCGGTACTCAAACATTGCCGCAGGACGACAACGGTGCCGCAACATGGTGAAGATAGGTTTAACGAAGAGGACTGGCACTCTGCCGGCATATCGGCCAAAGAGACGGCGCGCCGCAGCTTTGGCAACGGATGAACTAAGCCGGCGGGAGCGGAAGTCGGAAATGGACGTCGCACGAAAATCAGAAGCCTTTTTGCGCAAGGCCATAAGGCGGCCGATCAGAGAGGTTCGGCGCTTGGCGCTGGATGTGAAGCGGCTGTGGCGGCTTTGGTTTGCTGGACGCTCGGCGCCTTACAAGAAGATATTCATTGCCGGTTGCGCGCGCAGCGGCACGACGCTGACCCAGCGCCTGATGGGGTGTTTCGAGGACACCTTCGTCCATCGAGCCGAAGCGAAATACACCCAGCTGGATATGTTGGACCGCTCCGAATCCAACCTTGTCGTCAAGCGCACGGATCGGGGTCATATGCATCTGGCGAAATTGCCCGCCGCCATTGGCCTGATCTATTGCGTTCGCCATCCTTTCGACATGCTCACCAGCTCGCATCCGGAAAGCAGGGCGGAGCGCCGGTTCCATGTCACCTCCGAACGCTGGCTGGCCGAGTACGAGGCCTTGCTGCGGCTGAGAAAGGCGCAGCCGGAGCGCGCGATCGTCTATGTCCGTTACGAGGACATGATCGCTCGGCCGGACGAGGTCCAGGAGAGGATCGCGCGAGCATTCGACCTCAGGCCGCGTATCCGCTTCAGCGAGGATGCCGGCAACCCGATACGGGCAACATCGCTCAAGAAGTGGGAACGGAACGAGGAATACCTTGCCTATCTCAAAGCCCTGCCCGCCGCCTTCCTCGCCCGGCTGAGAGGGTTCTGTGACGAGTTCGGCTATGACATGCCGGAGTGGGCAAACGCATGACGTCGATGCTCGGCCTTTCAGCCGAACGGCGAGGACCGTTGATTACGCCCGATATGCTGCCGGGCGATGAGGGAGCCAGCATAAACGGCCCATCGCTGGTGAGGATGCCGGCGTGGGCGACCGGCCGGCTCGCAACGTATCACCTCTATTTCGCGCATCACAACGGCACCTACATCCGCCTAGCCTATTCAGATACGCTGCAGGGTCCTTGGAGCGTTCACCCGGGCGGCGTGCTTTCGCTTGGCGAATGTCCTTTTCTGAGGGATCACATCGCCTCTCCCGACGTGCATGTCGACGAGCAGACCCGACGCATCGTCATGTATTTTCACGGCCCCGAGCGACATGGCCGCGAGCAGACGACCTTTGCGGCGACATCGGTCGACGGCCTTTGCTTCAACCCCAGTCCCCAGGCGCTAGGGCCGTTCTATGCGCGGATCTTTCGGCATGACGGCTGGTGGTATGGGCTTTTCGGCACCGGCAGTATCAGGCTTCGCCGATCTATCGATGGTCTTTCCGGTTTCGAGGAAGGGCCGGTCGTGCTGCCGGGCTCGAGCCGGGTTCGGCCGCGGCATGTGGCGGTGCAGAAGAACGGGGATTCGCTGATTGTCTATTATACGCGCAAGGGCGACGCGCCGGAGCGCGTGATTTACGGCAGCATCGACCTTTCCAAGGACTGGCGGCGCTGGGTCGTGCGCGGCAGGACCGAATTGCTGAGACCCGGCACCGACTACGAGGGCGCCGGCCTGCCGGTTCGCCGCAGCAAGGCGGGCGTGGCAAGAAGCAAGGAGAACGGGCTGCGCGATCCGGCCATTTTCGAGGAGGATGGCCGGACCTGGCTGCTCTATGCCATTGCGGGCGAGAGCGGCATCGCGCTGGCCGAAATCCGACCGGGGGAACCCCGGGCTGCCGGGCTGCGAAAATTGATTGCGGATCTATGGAGCCGGCTTGGAGTCTAACGCGCCCTGCCTTTGCTAACCTCGGCTCAGTGGACACTGCCGACCGCCTTGCCCTGCCATCTCGGTATCGCCGGGTTGCGGCGCAGGGAGGAGCCGACACCTCCGGCAGAGACGGCGGCGCCGGCAGGCAAAAACGGCGGACAGCACGGGTTGCGATGGCGTTCGGGCGATCCGCGCCTTAAGAACGTGACCTCAGCCGAAACCGGGAATCACTCTCAAATGCAAAACGCGATGGCGGGGCGGGCATCGGTGGCGGGCATTGCGGCGGAGGGGCGCGATCCGAAGCGGCGCGTGCTGAAGGACGTGTTCGGCTTCGACGATTTTCGACCCGGTCAGGCCGAGGTGATAGAGGCGCTGCTGTGCGGCCGCCACGTGCTGGCGGTCATGCCGACCGGCGCCGGCAAGTCGCTCTGCTACCAGGTTCCGGCGCTGGTCCTTGGCGGGCTCACCATCGTCGTCTCGCCGCTGGTGGCGCTGATGCAGGACCAGGTCGCGGCGCTGCGGCTCGCCGGCGTCGCCGCCGATACGATCAACTCCTCGCTCGATCGCGATGCCAATGTCGCGGCGTGGCGCCGCGTCGCCTCGGGCCAGACGCGTCTGCTCTATCTGGCGCCGGAGCGGCTGATGACCGAGCGGATGCTCGACGCGTTGGCCAGGCTCGACATCCGGCTGATCGCCGTCGACGAGGCGCATTGCATCTCGCAATGGGGGCCAGCCTTTCGGCGCGAATATGAGGACCTTGCGCGGCTGCGGGACCTCTTTCCGAAAGTGCCGATGATCGCGCTGACCGCGACCGCGGACGAAACGACGCGCACCGACATTTCGGCGCGGCTGTTTGCCGAGCGTGTCGACACGCTGGTGCTGGGCTTCGACCGGCCGAACATCAAGCTTGCCATCGAGCCGAAGCAGGACAGCAAGCGCCAGCTGCTGCGTTTCGTCGAACGCCATGCGGGACAGAGCGGCATCGTTTATTGCCTGTCGCGCAGGAAGACAGAGGAGATGGCGGCCTTCCTCGAAAAGAACGGCGTCACCGCGCTCGCTTACCATGCCGGCATGAGCAAGGAGGCGCGGGACGCGAACCAAAACGCTTTCATGACGCTGTCCGGCGTGGTCATCGTGGCGACCATCGCCTTCGGCATGGGCATCGACAAGCCGGACGTCGCCTATGTCTTCCACACCGACCTGCCGGCGAGCCTCGAGGCCTATTAC
>NZ_RZST01000301.1:0-7250 GCF_003997575.1 Mesorhizobium sp. M1A.F.Ca.IN.022.07.1.1 | reverse complement strand
GCGCGGAGGGGAGGGCGTAGCGCTATGGAATTGCCTCGGGAGCACGCCTGATGTTCCGTCTCGAAGTCCGCAGCTCGACGCCGGCCTGGTTCAATCTCGCACTACCGCTACTCGCCATCGCCGTCGCGCTGGTTTTGTGCAGCGGTCTCATCGCCGTCGCCGGCGCCGGTGTCATCGAAGCCTATGGCGTGATGCTCTCGGCCTCGCTCGGCGACAGCTACGCAATCACCGAGACGCTGGTGCGCGCCGCGCCGATGATCTTCACCGGCCTTGCGGTGGCGATCGCCTTCCGCGCCAAATTCTGGAACATCGGGGCCGAAGGCCAGCTGCTGGCCGGCGCGGTTGCGAGTTGTGCCGTAGGCGCCATCCCGATGCCAGGACCGCTCGCCATCCTGCTGATGGCGCTGGCCGGCGCGGCGGCCGGCGCCCTCGTCGCGCTGGTGCCGGCGACGTTGCGCGTCAAATTCAAGGTCGACGACGTGGTCAGCTCGCTGCTGCTCAACTCGGTCATCTATTACGCGCTGATGGCGCTGATCGAGGGGCCGTGGAAGGACACCTTTTCCGGTTATCCGATCTCGCCGCCAATCGAGGATTCCGCCAATTTCCCGGTGCTGATCGAAGGCACAAGGCTGCATATCGGCGTCGTCGTGGCGCTGATCGCAGCGCCCGTTTGTCGGTTCCTGATCGCGCGCACCACGCTCGGCTTCCGCATCCGCGTCACCGGCGAGAATGCGGAGGCGGCCCGCTATGGCGGCATCAATACCCAGCGCGTGCTGCTCTCCACCGCGCTGCTTTCCGGCGCGCTGGCCGGACTGGCCGGCGTCGGCGAGGTTGGTGGCGTCCATTTCCAGGTGATGAGCGACATCTCGCCGGGCTACGGCTATTCCGGCATCGTCGTCGCGATGCTCGCCAGGCTCAATCCGCTCGGCGTCGTGCCGGCCGCGATCTTCCTTGCCGCGGTCATGACCGGCGCCGAGGCGATGTCGCGCGCGACCGGCGTGCCGGCCTTCCTCAGTGAGGTCATCCAGGGTACAGCGCTGCTTGCGATGCTGGTGGCGCTGCTCTTCACCGCCTATCGCATCCGCCGCGTGGGGGCGCCCGCATGAGCGCGGTGTTCGAGCAGATTTTTCAGGTCGGCTTTCTCGCAGCCATCATCCGCATCGCCACACCGCTCGCCTTCGCCACGCTAGGCGAAATGTTTTCCGAGCGGGCCGGCGTGCTCAATTTGGGCATCGAAGGCATCATGCTGTTGGCGGCCATGGCCGGCTTCACCGCCGCCAGCCTGAGCGGCAGCCTGTGGCTGGGCGTGCTGGTGGCCGTGCTTGTCGGGGCGGCGATGGGCGCGCTGCATGCGCTGTTCACGGTGGCCTTGGGCCTCAGCCAGCATGTCTGCGGCATCGGCGTGACGCTGTTCTGCTCTGGGCTCGCCTATTTCCTCTACCGACTGATCTTCGGCCAGCAATCGGTGCCGCCCAGCATCAAGGGCTTTCAGCCGGCGCCGATCCCCCTGCTGTCGGACATTCCGATCCTGGGTCCGGCGGTGTTCAACCAGTTCACGCTGGTTTATCTCGCGATCATCGCCGTTCCGTTTGCCGCCTTCGTCCTCTACCGCACACCCTGGGGGCTGTCGGTGCGCATGGTCGGCGAGAACCCGCGCGCGGCGGATTCCGCCGGCGTCAGCGTGATCGTCACGCGCTTCCAGGCCGTGATCCTCGGCGGCGCGCTGATGGGTCTTGCCGGCGCCTTTCTCACCATGGCGCAGTTCAACGCCTTCACCTTCGGCGTGGTGTCGGGGCGCGGCTGGGTGGCGATCGCGCTGGTGGTGTTCGGCCGCTGGGACCCGTGGCGTTCGGCGGGCGCGGCATTGCTCTTTGCCTTCGTCGACGCGCTGCAGCTCAGGATGCAGGCCAGCGGCCTCGGGCACATCCCTTACGAAGCCTTCCTGATGCTGCCCTTCATCTTCACCATCGTCGCCATGGCCTTCATTTCGCGCAACGCGGTCGCGCCTTCGGCGCTGCTGAAGCCGTTTCGACGCGAGGAACGGTAGGTAGATTCTTTCCTCGACGGTTGCAAGGTGGTTCCCCCAACGGATCAAGGTGCAAGAACCTTCCTGCACCGCCAAGGGTCGACCCCCCACTCCGTCGAGCTGCGCTCGACACCTCTCCCCCGATCGACGGGGTAGAGGAAGGGCGCCCAGCTTGGGACGCCTCAGATCGCCGTGAAGGCGTTGTCGACGAACAGATGCGCGCCGTTGACGAAGCTCGATTCGTCGCTCGCCAGGAACAGCGCCGCCTTGGCCACTTCCTCCGGCTCGCCGATGCGGCCCTGTTGCGCGGCCATGGCGGCATCGGAAACATCGACGCCGAGCTTGCCGAGGTCGGCGACCTCGCGCATTCCGTGCGGCGTGCGGATGAAGCCGGGACAGATGGCATTGCAGCGGATGTTGCGATCGCGGAACTCCACCGCGATGGCACGCGCGAACATGTGGCAGGCGCCTTTAGTGGTGTCATAGAGCACTTCGTTCGGCGTCGCCGCCACCGCCGAGATCGACGAGGTGCAGACGATCGAGCCGCCGCCGGCGGCGATCATGCCGGGCAGCACCGCGCGCGTCATCAGGAACATCGAGCGCACATTGACGGCGTGCAGCCAGTCCCATTCCTTGAGCGTGGTCTCCAGGAAGGGTTTAATCACGATGGTGCCGGCGTGGTTGAACAGCACGGTCACCGGCCCGAATTTTTCCGCGGCCGCCTTCGCGGCCGCCTCGACCTGCGCCTCATCGGAAACGTCGGCTACGAAATGCTCCGCATCATGGCCGCGCGCGCGGATCGCCGCGGCGGTCTTGCCGGCGGCCTCGCCATTGCGGTCGATGATCGCAACCTTGGCGCCTTCGGCGGCAAACAGCTCGGAAGCCGCTCCACCCATGCCCGTCGCGCCACCCGAGATGATGGCGACCTTGCCCGCCAGCCTTCCACCCATGTTTTTCTCCCTGAGTCCTGTGAGACTATTTTGATGCTATCCCCTCGCGTACCGAGTAGCCAAGCGCTTGAACGAGGCCGTTTGCCGCCGAAAAAGCCGGAGCTACAGGCATTTTGTCGGATCCTCGGGTGGCGCATCCCCGCACTTTTTCGATCTCGGCTGAGAATAAACGCCCTTCAAGTTGCCGTTTCCGAGGACGTCCTTCCAAAAACCGGCGAAAAATAGCACTAGACAAAGTCTACTATTTTTATAGATTAATGGCCGAGACGGAGGTTCGACCATGACCTACATGCAGAATGCTCAGCGCAAGGGCCAGAGGCTGACCGCCGACCAGAGCTGGAGGCCCGCCTATGGCGGAACCTTCGCCTATCTCGTTTTCGCGCTGGCATTCGTGTTCACCGGCGCGGTGGTGCTTGGGATCATCCCCTGACAGAGCCGGGGCCTACGGCCCCGCCGTCCAAAAATCTGAGGTGGAGTAACCGGAGAAGATAACTGGCCGAGCGCCAGGGCGCGTCGGCGCGCCTGCGCGCATTGGATTGTTCGAGGTGGAGCGGGGCAAGCCAACGTGACGGAGGAGATAGCAATGCCGATCGAGTTCACGCATGTTCCCGGTAAGCCTGCGAATGGCAGCTTCTTCTACGATTTCGCCGAGACGGCGACCAAGCTGTCGCTGATCGAGGATGCGGGGTTCCGCAAGCTGGTGATCGACGATCCGGCCGGCCTGCTCGCCAACATGGACATCGCCGCGCAGACGCTCGACCGCACCCCGGCGCTGGAAGTGGTGCTGACGCACTGGGCCGGCGTGGTCGAGCCGGCGGTGGCGGCAAGGCAGCTCGCGGCGCTCGACCGCAGAGGCGGCGGCCGCCTGTCGCTCAGGATGCTGAGCGAGCCGCTCCAGGACAGTGATGCCGAGGCGCGGCCGGCCGGCCACAGCGTGGTGTGGCAGCGCATCGACGAATATCTGGTGCTGCTGAAGCGGCTGTGGTCGAACGACGAGCCCTTCGACCATGAAGGCGCCTTCTACAGCGTCAAAGGCGGTTACGTGCCGCGCAAGGGCCTGCATGGCGGCGACCTCACCATCCGGCTCGGCGGCCAGTCCGACACCGCGCTGAAGGTCGCCGGCCGGCATGCCGATATATTCGAGCTGGCGGCCGGCTCGCCGGACGAAGTCGCGCAGTTGATGCAGCGCGTGCGCGGCGCTGCCGCCGAGCACGGCCGCGCCGGCAGATTGCGCTTCGGGCTTCCCGTCCGCATTCGCCCCGAAGGCTGGTCCGGCGCCTCCGACCACAAGGCGGTCGAGGTCGCGGGGCCGCCGGCGCGGCTTGCGCTCTCGCTGTTGCCCTATGCCGCGCTAGGCATCGAGGAATTCATGATCGGCGGTATCGACCGTTCCAGCGAGATCGCGCGGATCGCGAGACGGTCACGCTGATCGCGAATTCGCTGGCTCGGTGCGACGCCGACACCCTGGCGCCAGGAACGTTCGCGTCGCGCTCGTTCACCGGGGCACACCTTCGGTGAAATCGCGGATGGCGGTGAGACCGGCCGCTGCGGCTGCCGGTTTCATCAAGACGGGACATAGTGAAGACATTGATCAAGGTCACTGCGGTTGACATGGCTTGGCTCCGTCTGTCCTGGCAGCGGCGGCTAACCGTGAAGACGAAAGCGTCGCCGGCAACGGAACGGTGCACGCAAAAAGATGTGTGACCGATGGATTGTTGTGATCCCGAAATCCCGATATCAATCCCGTTCTTCTGCGATCCGCGACAGCGCGGCGATGACCGCCTCCGAGCTCGCCAGCGCGCCGAAGACGCCGTCCTCGACCGTCACCATATGGAGCGCGGCTTCGTGCGCCCGGCTGTCGCCGCTGGCACAGGCGTCCGCAATCGTCAGGCATTGGAAATTGCGGTCGCAGGCCTCGCGCAGCGTCGTGTGAACGCAGACATCGGTCGTGCAGCCGGTGAACATCAGATGGGTGATGCCGCGCGCCCTCAGCACCAGTTCCAGATCCGTATAGGTGAAGGCGCCGTTACAGGTCTTGTCGACAATGATGTCCTCGGGCCTGACTTCTATGTCGGCGACGATCTGGAAGCCTGGGCTGGAGCGCAGCAGGATATCGGTGCCGTCCAGTCCCGCCCGCTTGCGGCGCCATTTTTCGTAAGCCGTCATATCGGCCATGTCGGCGCGGTAGCCTTGCCTCGTATGGACGATTGCGAGGCCGGCGCGCGCGCGGCCGCAATCAGCCGATTCACCGTCGGCAGAATGGCCCGCAGCGGCGAAGGGTCATAGCCTTTCCTGGCGAAATAGCCTGTCGGCGACAGGAAATCCGCCTGCAGGTCGATCACGAGCAGGGCGGTGTCTTGCGGCACCAGCCTTCCGTCATAGGGGAAGTCGAACGGGGTCGCCTTGATCATCGCCTGCTGCCTCGGTTGTGGCTGACATGGTGGCCCAGCGACGGCGTCGCAGTCCAGACCTCACGGCGTCCCCGGCTACCGGCGCGCGACCCGGATATTTGATGGTGATGGACATCTTAATAGTTGACTCGCTAACTCATGTTTTCTAGTCAGACGGCATTGGCGTGCAATGATGAAGCGAGGACTAGCCTTGTCCCGGAACAGTCTTTTTGTGGTGCTGGCCGCGTTCGCCATTCTTGCGGCCGGCTCCTTTCTTCCCGACGTCGCGCTGGCGCAGGAGCAGCCGGCACCCGCGGCACCGGCCGCACAAGCGCCCGCTCAGCAGCCCATAACAGCTCCGGCAGCCGTGCAGGCAGCTCAGGCCCCGGCCGCGGCACAGCCCCCGGCGACGGAGGCACCAACCGCTGCCGCACCGACCGAACCGCGCGTTCAGCCGGCGCCGGGCACTGCCGGGGGCGAAGAGACTTCCGCCATTGCGCTGACGCTGCCGCATGACCTGTCGCCCTGGGGCATGTTCATGAATGCCGACATCGTGGTGAAGGCGGTGATGGTCGGACTTGCTCTCGCATCTCTGGTCACCTGGACGATCTGGCTCGCCAAGTCGCTGGAGATCCTCGGCGGCAAGCTCAAGGCGCGGCGCGCGGCGAACGCGATCGGCAATGCCGCGACGCTGATGCAGGCCGGCCGCGCGCTCGGCCACAGCGGCGGCCCGGGCGCGCTGCTGGTGCGGGCGGCGGAGGAAGAGCGCGCGCTCTCGGCCGGCGCGTTGGATCACATCTCGGGCGACGGCCTGAAGGAGCGCGTCACCTCGCGGCTGTCGCGCATCGAGGCGGCAGCGTCCCGGCGCATGTCGCGCGGCACCGGCCTGCTCGCCACCATCGGCTCCACGGCGCCCTTCGTCGGCCTGTTCGGCACCGTCTGGGGCATCGTGAACGCCTTCATCGGCATCTCGCAGGCGCAGACCACCAATCTTGCGGTGGTGGCGCCGGGCATCGCCGAAGCCCTGCTCGCCACGGCAATGGGTCTGGTGGCTGCGATCCCGGCGGTGGTGATCTACAACGTCTTCGCGCGATCGATAGCCGGCTACAGGCAGATCCTCGCCGACGCCTCGGCAGGCGTCGAGCGGCTGGTCAGCCGTGACCTCGATTTTCGCACGGTGCCGCCGGCAACCGCGTTGGCAGCGGAGTGAGCGGCCAATGGCGGCGCGGATTCGCGAGACGGCCGGCGACGATCTCGAGGAAAGCCACGAGATCAACGTCACCCCGTTCATCGACGTCATCCTGGTGCTTTTGATCATCTTCATGGTCGCGGCTCCGCTTGCGACCGTCGACGTCAATGTCGACCTGCCCGGGTCGACGGCGACGCCGGCGCCACGGCCGGAGACACCGCTGTTCCTGACGCTGAAAAGCGATCTTTCTCTGGCGATCGGCAATGAGGCTGTGCCGCGACCGAGCTTCGCCACCGTGCTCCACAGCCGCACCAAGGGCGACAAGCAGACGCGCATCTTCCTGCGCGCCGACAAGACGGTGGGCTATGGCGAGCTGATGGAGGTGATGAACCTGCTGCGCGCTGCGGGCTACCTCAAGATTGCGCTGGTCGGGCTGGAGACGGCGTCCGGCACCGAGGCTGCGGCCGCGGGCGCCACCTCCGCGCCGGCGACAAGCGGAAGCGCGGCGCAATGACGCAAGCGATCGCCGCCTTGTCCACCCAGCCACGCTTCGGCTTCCGCGAAGCCGGTCTGTGGGCAAGCGCGGCCACGGTTATTTTCGCCGCGCATGTCGCGGTCGCTTATGCGGTGCAGAATCTGAGCTTTACCGAGGTGCCGGACGGCGGCGCGCCGCCGTCCGGCACCTCGGTAAAGCT
>NZ_RZST01000300.1:0-7267 GCF_003997575.1 Mesorhizobium sp. M1A.F.Ca.IN.022.07.1.1 | reverse complement strand
GCACTTCTCCTATGATTCAAACCGCAAGATCCTGAAGGGCGTCTCCTTCGAGGTGCCGGCCGGCAAGACGGTCGCCATCGTCGGCCCCTCCGGCGCAGGCAAGTCGACCATCTCCAGGCTTCTGTTCCGCTTCTATGACGTGCAGCGCGGCCAGGTGCTGATCGACGGCCAGGACATCCGCGACGTCACCCAGGAGAGCCTGCGCGCGGTGCTCGGCATGGTGCCGCAGGACACGGTGCTCTTCAACGACACCATCGCTTACAACATCCGCTATGGCCGCATCGGCGCCAGCGAGGAGGAGGTGCGCAAGGCCGCCGAACTCGCCCAGATCGGGCCGTTCATCGAAAAACTCCCCGACGGCTACCGCTCGATGGTCGGCGAGCGCGGCCTGAAACTGTCGGGCGGCGAGAAGCAGCGGGTCGCGATCGCCCGCACGATCCTGAAGGCCCCGCCGATCCTGATGCTGGACGAGGCGACCTCGGCGCTGGACACCCAGACCGAGCAGGAGATCCAGGCGGCGCTGGACCTCGTTAGCAAGGGCCGCACCACCCTTGTGATTGCCCACCGGCTGTCGACGGTGATCTCGGCCGACGAGATCATCGTGCTGAAGGACGGCCAGATCGCCGAGCGCGGCACCCACGCCGCACTCTTGCGCCAGCAGGGCCTCTATGCCTCGATGTGGGACCGCCAGCGCGAGGCCACCGAAGCCGAGGAGCGCCTGCGCATTGCGCGTGAAAGCGACGAGTTCGGCGTGATCGTACGGAGAAGGACGTCGGAGGTGAGCTAGCGCCTACTTCCCCTTCTCCCGTAAGGGAAAGAGGAAAGGGTAAAAAATTCTGTTGACCTCAACCTAGCTTGAGCTTGCAAACCGGCTCCGAACCCCTGCGAAGCAAGCCTTCCAAGAACGGAGACCGATCGATGAATAATAAAGATCAACGCGCTGGCAGCGTGTTCCGGGTCGACAAATTCGTCGTGCCGGCGGAAGCGCGCGACGAGATCCTCGGCAAGGTCAGGATGACGCACGAATTGCTGCGCCAGCAGGACGGCTTCGTGCAGGACTTCCTGCTCGAGCAGTTCTCCGGCCCCGGCGAATTCAACATCGTCACCATGGTCGAATGGGAAAGCCAGGCCGCGGTCGACAACGTCGTGCCGATCGTCAAGGCCGCGCACGAGCGCATCGCCTTCAGCCCTCAGGCAACGATCGCCCGCCTTGGCGTCAAGGCGGATATCGCGCACTATCAGCGCGTGCCGGAGGTGTAAGACGGCCAGCCTGCGCCGGGTGCAGGCGCGGCGACGCCCAGTACCTGGCCGGTGCGGGCGTCGCCGACCATGTTCTCGAAGCCGCGCCATTCGGCGGCGGTGATGAACAGCGTCCTGCCGTCGGCACCGCCCAGCATGCAGGCAAAGCAGCCCCGATCGACCTCGACCTTGTCGATTTCGCACCGCCCTCGCGCACCCTGACACAGGCCGGCGCTAAAATCACGGCTATGAGTCCCTCGCTATTCGCCTCTCCCATTGTTGCGTTGCGGGGAGGGGGCTTTCCGCTATTCAGACCGGACCTGAAACAGCGACCGCCCCAAGCCCTATGACTCTTCTCGATACGATCAAGAATACGTTCGTTCCGATCCATCGCGAGGGCTATCCCTTTATCGCCGCCTTCGGCGCGGCAACGCTGTTCCTCGGCTATTTCTCCTCGATCCTGTTCTGGCTCGGGCTGATCCTCACCGGCTGGTGCATCTATTTTTACCGTGACCCAGAGCGCGTCACGCCGGTCGACGACCGGCTGGTGGTCAGCCCGGCCGACGGCGTGGTTTCGGCGGTCGGGCCTGCCGTGCCGCCGCGCGAGCTTGGTCTGGGTACGGGCGAAATGACCCGTATCTCGGTGTTCATGAATGTCTTTTCCTGCCATATCAACCGCGCGCCGGTGCGTGGCAGGATCACGCGGATCGAGCATCGTCCCGGCAAATTCCTCAATGCCGAGCTCGACAAGGCAAGCTCCGAGAACGAGCGCAACGGCCTGGTCATTGACAGCCCCAACGGCACCATCGCCGCCGTGCAGATCGCCGGCCTTGTGGCGCGCCGCATCGTCTGCTGGGCCGAGCAGGGCGGCTCGATCGGCATCGGCGAGCGTTTTGGCCTGATCCGCTTCGGCTCCCGCGTCGACGTCTTCCTGCCGTCGAACGCCGTGCCGCGCGTCGCCGTCGGCCAGACGGCGGTAGGCGGCGAGACGGTGCTTGCCGAGTTCGGCGGCGCGGCGGTCGCCCCGCTGGTCAGGATTTCCTGAGCGGTGGGCGCGCCTTTCAAGAAGTTCGAGGCACACGCCAGCGGCGGCCCGCGCATCCGCGAGATCCCGATGCGCATGGTGCTGCCCAATCTGGTGACCGTTCTTGCGATCTGCGCCGGCCTTTCCGGCATCCGCTTCGCCTTCGAGGACCGCTTCGAGCCGGCGGTGGTCATGGTGCTGCTCGCCGCTTTCCTCGACGGCATCGACGGCCGCTTGGCGCGCATGCTGAAGGCGACCTCGAAGTTCGGCGCGCAGATGGATTCGCTGGCCGATATCGTCAATTTCGGCGTCGCGCCGGCGCTGGTGCTCTATGCCTTCCTGCTCGACCGCGCCGGCTCGCCGGGCTGGATCGCGGCGCTCCTGTTCACCATCGCCTGCGGCATGCGGCTCGCTCGCTTCAATGTGCTGGCCGACGACACCGATCAGCCGGCCTGGCAAACCGAGTATTTCGTCGGCGTCCCGGCGCCGGCGGGCGCGGTGCTGGTCATGCTGCCCTGTTATCTCTACTTCCTGCGGCTCGGCCTGGAACCGACCCGGCCGGCGGCCTTCGTCGCCACCGGCTTCACCGTGCTCGTCGCCTTCCTTTTGGTCAGCCGGCTGCCGGTCTATTCGGGCAAGAGCGTCAAGGTGCCGGGAGACAGAGTGCTTCCGGTCATCCTCGGCGTGGTGCTCTACATCCTGCTGTTGATGGCCTATCCCTGGTACACGCTGACGGCATCGGTCGCCGGCTACCTCGTCTTCCTGCCGTTCTCGGTGCGGGCCTATTCGAAGCGGGCCATGCGCGAAGGCGAGAAGGTGCCGCCTTCCGATATCGGGTAAGCACTGCGCCCTATCTCCCCCGTTGTGGGGGAAATAGCCATTTCAACATCTTAGCGAAGCTAAGTGTTGGAAATCGCAAGAGAGGGGAAAGCGCCTAACATGAGAAGTTGGCGCTCTACAAGAAGCAGCCTCCGCGCCCTACGAGACCCCCTTCTCCGGTATTTTCCAAGCACTTGCTCGGGGACAAGCCCGCTCGCGAATGCAGGAAAATGCTTTCTCCCCCACAAGGGGGGAAATAACCGCGCTAGGCCGCTACCCCCAATCCCAGCCGGTCGATCGCCAGCTTCCGCGCCGACACGTAATCCGTCTTGCCGGAACCCAGCACCGGGATTTCTTCCACCTTGATGATGTCATTGGGCACCATCAACTCGGCCGCGCCCGCCTTCTTGCCGAACTGGCGCAGCTCTTCGGCATTGGCATCGTCGGCCGTGGTGACCAGCACGATGCGCTCGCCGCGCCTCTTATCGGGCACCGCCACCGCGGCATGGCGCTGTTCCGGCCATAGCGACTGCACCAGCATCTCGACCGCGCCCAGCGACACCATCTCGCCGGCGATCTTGGCAAAGCGTTTTGCCCGCCCTCGGATGGTGATGAAGCCGTCGCGGTCGACCGAGACGATGTCGCCGGTGTCGTGCCAGCCCTCGAGCGGCTGCAACTCGCCGGGGCGGTCGGCGGTCATGTAGCCCATCATCATGTTCGGCCCGTCGAGCCAAAGCCGGCCGCCCTCGCTGATGCCCTCGACCGGCTCAAGCTTCATACGGATCGCCGGCAGCAGCCGGCCGACCGTGCCGTCGCGATTGTGGATGGCGGTGTTCACCGCCACCACTGGCGCCGCCTCGGTCAGCCCAAAACCTTCGATGATCGATGCCTGGAAACGGTCACGGTAGGTGCGCCTTGTCTCGGGCTTTACCGCTTCAGCGCCGGCAACAACGAAACGCAGGCTGGAGAAATCGCCGTCCTTGGCAGTGCGGGCATAGTTGGCGAGGAAAGTGTCGGTGCCGAACATGACGGTCGGCTTCACCTTGCGCGCGATCTCCGGAATGATCTTGTAGTGCAGCGGCGAGGGATAGAGGAACAGTTTCACGCCGGTTACCAGCGGCAGGATAGTGCCGCCGGTCAGCCCGAACGAATGGAAGACGGGCAGCACGTTGAGCAGGATATCGGCCGGCGAGATCGTGATGCGGGCCTCGGCCTGCATGGCGTTGGCGAGAAGGTTGCGGTGCGACAGCACCACCGCCTTCGGCGTTCCTTCCGAGCCCGAGGTGAACAGGATCACCGCTGGTTTCGACGCCTGCTGCCGCTGCAGCGGAAAACGCCAGAAAAGCGCCGCCGCGACCTTGTCGAGCAAGGTCACGCTCTCGCGCACATCCTCCAGCCACAGCATCTTGGCGCCGCCCGCCTCGACGGCGGCGACGATGTCGTCGATGGCGGCCTTCTCGATGAACGCGCGAGAAGAGACCACTGTGCGAATGACCGCCGTGCGGATCGCGGCGGTGACGCTCGCCGGGCCGGCGGTGTAGTTGATCATCGCCGCGATGCGGGCCGCCGAGATAAGCCCGACAAAGGAGAGCACCACGCCGTTGGCATTGGGCAGGAGCAGGCCGACCGCTTCGCCGGGCGCCGTCACCGCTTCGAAGCGGCGGCCGAGCACGCGCGCGCCGATGAACATCTTGCGATAGCTGAGCGCGCCCGAAATCACGTCCTCGATGATCGGATGCGAGGCACCGACGCGATCCGCCGCGTCGCGCATGGCCAGGAACAGGCCGCGGTCGAGATTGCTGCCGTAGAGCCGCGCCTCGGCAAACCGGTCGAACAGGGCGTTGGTGTTCGACGCCATGTCGGGGTTGCGAGCCACCAGCTCGGCCACGGTCATCGGTTCCAGCACGCTGAGCGACAGGCGCGGGAACCAGTGACGCGGCGCCTTGTCGGCCGGCGTCAGCGACATCGGCAGGTCGCGCGCACCGGCGACGAAGATCGGCACGATGCGGGCGTCGGCCTGCATGGCGATGCGGGTGATGGCGCGGAACAGCCGGAACGACTTGACGTCCGGCTCGACGTCGTCGGGCAGATAGACCGCAAGCCGGCCCTTGCCCTTCAGCACGCGCACCAGCCGCCGGCTGACGAAGAGATGTTCGGCATTGAAGGCGATGGTGCGGGCAAGCTCGCGCCACGGCTCCAGCCAGGGCGAGCGGGCCGAGGCCTCGTCCAGAATGTGCAGCGTGTCGTCAGGCAAGAGCGACAGCATCAGCGCCGGCTCGATGCGCGATTGGTGCGAAACGACATAGATCACCGGCGTGCGGGCATTGCGGGCAATGCGGATGCGGTCGTCGGCAATACGGTAGGCGAGCTTGAACGGCACGTAGAGCAACGCCTGGGTAAAGCGCAGATCGAGCCGGAACCTTTCGATCACGCCAATCAGCAGCCAGGCAAAGACAAGACCGGCAAGCAGCGCCAATGTCAGGATCATGCCGCTCTCTCCCAACGTCCTCCACGGTGCGGCTCTTGCGCGGCCGCTTCGGTGGCAGAAGGTAGCGGAAGTGGGGGCAAGGTCAATGTGGGGCTGGTAGGGCGCTCCCTTCTCCCCTTGCGGGAGAAGGTGGCCGAGCGAAGCCCGGACGGATGAGGGTATTGGACGGGTCGCTTCGCTGGATATGTAAGTGCCTGAAAGCAATCGATTCTTCCAGGCCGTGCTTCTTCCAAAACCTCTCATCCGTCTCGACGCTGCGCGCCGACCCACCGTCTCGCACAGGGGAGCGGGGAAAGGCGTGCCGCTACGCCACCTTCAGTCTCCCGCTGATGAAGCGGAACTCCTGGCTCTTGCCGCCAAAGCCGTAGGCCGCCGCCGGAACCTCATGCACCAGCGCGTAGCTTTCCTCATGGACGCCGCCGAGCAGGCGGCCGAAGGCGTCGAAAATCGCCTTGAGATAGGCTTCGAGCTCGAGCTTGGTGTTGGTGCCGTCCACCACCTTGATGTCGAGCCAGAAGGTGCTCGTGCCATGCTCGGCCAGCGACTTGCCGCCGGCGAACCAGTGCTGCGGATCGACGTAGCTGACCGCAACCGCGGTGATGGTCGGGTCCTTGCGCAGATGCGTGGCCGTAATCTCGGTGATCTCCTTCGCGATCGCGGCGGAACGCTTTGCGTCGGGCTCGCCAGTGACGCTGACATTGATGATCGGCATTTTTCTCTCCTTCGCTTCTGACGGCTTCGCGCCGGCCGATGAAGGGACCGTGCCACCAGCCATTCATCAAAAAAATCGAATTGTTTTTGACAATCACTTCGATATTATCGAATTATGAAAACTCTCGATCCCGACCTGCTCAAAACCTTCCTCGCCTTCGTCGATGGCGGCTCCCTGGCCAGGGCGGCGTCCGCTGTTGGCCGCTCCCCATCCGCCGTCACGGCGCAGATGCAGCGGCTGGAGGAGGTCGTCGGCGAGCCGCTGCTCGCGCCCCAGGGACGTGCGCGCGGGCTGACGCCTGCCGGCGAGGACCTTGTCGGACACGCCAGGCGCATCCTTGCCGTCCACACCGAGGCCTGGCTGGCGCTGAAAGGGGCGCGCGTCGGCGGTCGCATCGCCATCGGAACCACGCAGGACTTTGCCGATCATGGCCTGCCGGAGCTGTTGCGCGCCTTCGCCGCCAGCCATCCGCGCGTCAGGATCGAGCTGCGCGTCGGCCGCTCCCTGGAGCTCGGGTCCGCGCTGCAGGCGGGCCAGCTCGATCTCGCGATCACCATGCGCCATGCGCCATCCCCGGATGAAGCGTTCCTGATCAGCGAGCCGATGCTGTGGCTCTGCTCGGAAAAAGGGCTGGCGACGCGGCAGGACGTGGTGCCGGTGGCGCTGCTCGATCCATATTGCGGCTTCAGGGAGGCTGCGCTCAATGCACTCGACGCCGCCGGCCGCCGCTACCGCATCGCTGCCGGCAGCTCCAGCCTTGCCGGCCTGCGCAGCGCGGTCAATGCCGGCATCGCGCTGACGCCGCGCACCCGGCGTCTTGCCCATTCCGGTATCGTGGAAGCGTCTCCCCATCTCGACCTGCCGCCGCTGCCAATGGCCGGCTTCGCCATCCGGCTCGGCCGCGAGGCGGCTCGTCCGGCGCGGGATCTCGCGGAGCTTCTGGGCACCGGCCTGGCGCTGCCGCCCTGAACGGCCAGGAACGCCC
>NZ_RZST01000002.1:0-102114 GCF_003997575.1 Mesorhizobium sp. M1A.F.Ca.IN.022.07.1.1 | reverse complement strand
GGTCGAAACGCGGGAAAGAAAGACAGGAAACAGAATGGCCGATCAATTCGCAACGGACGTCATTGCCCTGATCAAGAAACGCGCCGAGTCGGAGAGCGGTGAGGGAATGCCTGCGTCATTCGTCGGCGAGATAACAATCGCCACGGAACTGGACGCGCTCGGGTTCGATTCGCTGGGTTTGGCGGACGTCCTCTGGGATGTGGAACAGGCCTACGGCATCAAGATCGATATGAACACGGCCGATGCCTGGTCCAATCTCAAGAATGTCGGCGACGTCGTGGAAGCCGTCCGCGGCTTGCTTGCGAAGGAGGCTTGAATGGACAGGCGCGTCGTTATCACCGGAGTGGGCGGCCTGTGCGGACTGGGCACTGACGCCGCCTCTATGTGGAAAGAGATGCGCGAAGGCCGCTCCGCCATCGGCCCGCTCGCCAATTCCGAGCTTCATGACCTGGAGGGCATGACCGGCGCTGAGATCAAGGCGCTGCCCGAGCACGACATCAACCGGGGGCATCTCATCTCCATGGACCGCTTCAGCTTGCTCGCCGTGCTTGCAGCGCGCGAAGCCATGCGGCAGGCCGGACTTTCCTGCGACGAAGGGAATGCCCATCGCTTCGGCGCGACAGTGGGCGTTGGATTTACCGGTTCATACGCAACAGAACAAACTTACCGCTCACTGCTTTTGGGTAGCGCAATCCGTGCTGAACTCTTCACTGGAGTAAAGGTGATGCCCAGCGCCGCTTCCGTCCATCTTAGCTTGCGCCTCGGCTTGCGCGGGCCGGTGTTCGGGGTGACCTCCGCATGTGCCTCGGCCAACCATGCGATCGCCTCGGCGGTGGATCAGATCAAGCTGGGCCGGGCCGACGTAATGGTTTCCGGAGGCAGCGACGCACCCTTCGCATGGGGCGTGCTGAAAGCATGGGAAGCAATGCGCGTGCTTTCACCCGATACCTGCCGGCCCTTCTCCGCCGATAGGAAGGGCCTGGTGCTGGGCGAGGGTGCTGGCATGGCCGTGCTGGAAAGCTACGAGCATGCCAGGGCGCGTGGTGCCACAATCCTTGCCGAGATCGCCGGCGTCGGCCTTTCCGCCGATGCCTTCCACATCGCCGCGCCATCTGTCGAGGGGCCAGCGTCGGCGATGCGCGCCTGCCTTGCCGATGCCGGGCTGAATGCCGAGGACGTCGACTACCTCAACGCGCACGGCACCGGTACCAAGAGCAATGATCAGACTGAAACGGCGGCGATCAAGCGTGTGTTTGGAAACCACGCTTATTCGATGTCCATCTCTTCCACCAAGTCCACGCACGCGCATTGCCTCGGCGCAGCGAGCGCGCTTGAAATGATCGCCTGCGTGATGGCAATCCAAGAGGACGTCGTGCCGCCGACCGCCAACTATCGCGAGCCAGATCCCGCTTGCGACCTCGACATCACACCCAATGTGCCGCGCGAGCGCAAGGTGCGCGTCGCCATGAGCAACGCCTTCGCCATGGGCGGTACGAACGCAGTTCTGGCATTCAGGCAGGTGTAGAAGCCATGCAAGACGCATCATTTGAGGTCACCTGTCGTATCTAGCTGCTGAGGGGCGGGGCATTGTGAAACAGGGGGAGCTGTGTGGCCCCTCTTTCTCGGCTCGACGATGTGGAAGGAGCCTGTGCGGCGAAACGGGCCGACGCCCTCAGGCCCAGAACTTGGGCGAAACCAACTCCCACCAAAGCACAGCCGCTTTAGTAGCCGAACAATGAAGCCTCGCTCGACGAGCCGCCGCCTCTACTGTCAGCGGCATCACGCGGTTGAAGCGAACAGCGCAGCGGCTACTGTTTCCCGCACAACTCGGATGGCAATTGGGACAAGTCCGCACATGTCGTCACGTACGCTGAACGCCGCAGGTACAGCCAAATTGGGGGCGGAGCGTTTCTGCCGTTTTGATAGAATTCTATCAAACTGACAATTTTCCTTGCACGAATGCAAGGAGAGCTCGATTGACTCCCCTCCTTTCTTGTCAAGGATGGGTTTGCAGGCTGCGGTGCGGCAGAAGCCGGACAGAACGGCGACCGGTCGAGTAAAGGCCTGCGCAAACAAGCGCGCATATTGCGGGCGCCCGCACGGAGGAGAAGACGCTCGTCCTGGTGAAAGACAACGATGCTCAGGCGCCATTGCCATTTGCCGAGGGCGTCCGCGCGCCGGAAATTTCGAGGCACAAAGGTGAGATCGAGAATGATAATGACGAAAAACAACACAGCTCACCGTCAAGTGCAGTTCCACCGGCGGGTGGCGGAGTGGGATGGGCTGCCAAATGGAGCGTAAAAAGATCAGCAAGGAGATGCTTGGCGATAGTCTGGCGCTGCGCAAGCTGCGTGAGCACCTTGTCAAGGTGGCCAAGGCGAAGACTACGGTCATGTTGCGAGGTGAATCCGGAACCGGCAAGGAGCTGGTTGCCAAAGCCATTCACGAACTCTCGCCTCGCGCCAAGCAGCCCTTCATCAAGGTCAATTGCGCGGCGCTCACCGAGACGCTTCTGGAATCTGACTTGTTCGGTCATGAGAAGGGTTCCTTCACCGACGCGATCAATTTGCGCAAGGGGCGCTTTGAGGCTGCCGACAAAGGCACATTGTTTCTGGACGAGATTGGCGAAATATCGGGCTCGTTCCAGGCTAAGCTGCTGCGTGTCCTGCAGGAGCAGGAGTTTGAGCGTGTCGGCAGCAACCACACCATTAAAGTCGATGTTCGCGTGATTGCCGCAACCAACAGGGACTTGGAAAAGGCAGTTCAACGCAAGGAGTTCCGGCAAGACCTCTATTACCGCATCAGCGTCGTCACTTTACGCGTGCCGGCATTGCGCGAAAGGCGAGGTGATATTCCGCTCTTGGCCGCTCAGTTTCTCAAGAATTTCAATACTGAGAATGATCACACGCTGACCTTCGCTCCCGAAGCGATTGAGGTGCTAATGAATTGCGAATTTCCAGGCAACATCCGAGAGCTCGAAAACTGCGTTCAACGGACGGCAGTTCTGGCGACGGGTCCATCAATCCTCAGAACTGACTTTGCCTGTTGCGTGGGTGAGTGCTTGGCCGCGGCGCTGTGGAAGAACGGACCGCCGACGTCAGAGAACTCGACTACGATCGAGCCTTCCGCCGCCCGTGCCGCCCCGCCCGTCGGCGACGGGCAAGCGCCGATAGGCCCTGCCACGACTCGTGGTAGGGTGCCCGATGCCGATACGGTCATTGCCGCCATGGAAAAGTGTGGCTGGGTGCAGGCAAAGGCGGCGCGCCTGCTCGGTTTGACCCCGCGCCAGATCGGCTACGTGCTGAGAAAACACGGCATCGAGATCAAGCGTCTCTGAAACAACCCGCCGAGCAAGAGCTGGAGCAGGTCAAGCATTGGTGCTCTGGCGCCGAGCCCATCGGCCACCTTACGAACGTGGGTGTGAACAGCGCTGCCAAGATTCCGGCCGTGTGCTTTCTACCACCAGTCGTACTGGGGCTCTGCGGCTGACAAAACTAAGAAGGAGGAATCCTATGGCTAGTAACTTCGCTCTACACCGCAAGGGCAAATCCAATCCGACGTGCCTGAAATCCAGAAATAATCGATGTATCATTGGTGACACGCCAGCATGCGTAGAGGCGACGCGCAGATCTCCGCTGGCGGGACCTGGTCGATACATAAGCTGATCGCTTGCCGCTCGATATCGCGCCAATCTGATCTGAAAGAAATAAGTAGTTTTGGGAATAGGGATTAAGCATGCCAACGCGCTTCAGAACGATCAAATTGTTTTTAGCAACAACGGCGCTCTTCGCACCAAATCTGTCCTTGGCCCAGGAATCAGTCGCGTCGCCTGCGCCGGTGGCAGATGCCGAATATTCCAGAAATTGGGGCCTGAGTATGATCAACGCCCTGCCCGCCTACCTTAAAGGCTATACGGGCAAGGGCGTCGTCGTTGCGATTGTGGATACAGGACTGGATATCAACCATCCCGAATTCGTGGCGCGCATTTCGAAGGCGCTGCACAACTTCGGGACGGATAAACGCTTGGCTGACGTCAGCCATTCTGTCGACAAAGACGGTGTGCCTGACGGACACGGGACCCATGTGGCGGGGATAATCGGCGCCGCGCGCGACGGCACGGGCATGCAGGGCGTGGCCTATGAATCGACAGTATTGCCCCTTCGAGCAGTGGATATCGGCGACCCAGATGATCCCGAGATGGACCCGACCAATGAAGCGATCGAATACGCGATTGGTGCGGGAGCTGGCGTGCTCAATGGGAGCTACGGGCCAGGCCTGTTGCTGGGGCGGTATCTCAAGGACGAGAACGGCCAACTGAAACTCGATGGCAAGGGATATGCCATCGATAATAAAAACTATGAGATTCTCGACTATCAGGCCATCTATGATGATCCGAGCAATCTCGTCGATACCTACAATACGTTGAAGAAGGCGGCTAAGGCGGACATCGTGCTCGTCTTCGCCGCCGGTAATGATGCCAGTACCGACGACCAACCCGGCGCTGCTTCGGCGATTCCCAGCGGCATCGGCACGTTGCCGTTAATAACGCCAGAAAATACCAAAGATGGAAATCTTTATAAGTTCATCGACACAAACGATCAAACAAACAAAGGTTTCGATTTCAATAACCCAAATACATACAAGATAGTGAGCGGGTCTGATGTCTCGAAGCTCGACTTCTCGGATCTGGCAGGCTCGCTGATAACAGTCGTTGCTGTCGGCAAGGATGGCAAGATTGCCAGCTATAGCAATAGATGCGGAGCCACAGCAGAGTGGTGCCTCGCGGCTCCGGGTGGCGATATTAATGCCGATCCCGATAATCCGATTGATGAGAACGGCATTTATTCTACCTGGCCACAAGGGGATCGGGCGAACAAGAACAACCCGTATAAGTACGAGGAAGGTACTTCCATGGCAACGCCGCATGTTGCTGGCGCGGCGGCAGTGATCCGGTCGGCATTCCCTTACATGAACGCCCGCCAGACCATTGAAACCCTCCTGACAACGACGACCACCAAAGGGTTCGAGGATGAACAAGTCTTCGGCCAGGGTCTGCTCAATCTCGGCGTTGCGATCGAGGGTCCGGGCGAGTTCCGCTACGCCGGCGTCTTCGACGTCGACACCAAAGGCTACTCCTCGATCTGGTCGAATTCAATCTCGGGCGCCGGAGACCTGACGAAGCGCGGCGAAGGAGCGCTGATCCTGTCCGGCGAAAACAGCTACAGCGGGCCGACCAAGGTGCTTGGAGGCATACTCGCCGTCGATGGCCGCATTGTTTCGAAGGTAGGCGTCTCGGCTACTGGTACCCTTACGGGTATCGGTGCAGTCGGCTCTCTTACGGTTGGCGCAGGCGGCACCGTCGCTCCTGGCAGCGTGCTCGATCCAAGCAAGGGGGTTGCAGTGCTCACCGTCAACGGTGACTTCGTGCAGCAGGCCGGGTCGACCTATTTGGCGGGTATCGCACCGAGCAAGGCTTCAGATCTCATCGACGTTGCCGGCAGTGCCGCCATCAACAAGGGAGCGAGCGTCAACCTGGTGCGTGAAGGTGCCGGGCATTTCTCAGTCGATACCCGCTACACGCTTCTGACCGCCGCTGGCGGCGTGATCGGGACCTACGGCGGGCTGACAGGAGGCCTCTTTACAGACTCGCCCTTCGTCGATTTCGAACTCGCTTATGACCCGACCAACGTCTATCTCGACGTCGATCGCAATTCTGTCACCTTTGCCGATGTCGGCAATACCTTCAATCAGCGATCCGTGGGCGCGGCTGCGGAAGCCCTTGGTTCCGGCAACACGATCCACGACAACATCCTCTTCCTGACGGGACAGGGATCCCGCAACGCATTCGATCAGCTTTCGGGCGAGATCCATGCTTCCGTTCACAGCGCCTTTGTCGAAGACAGCCATTTCGTCCGTGACGCCGCCGGCGATCGCATTCGCGCAGCGTTCGCAGGCGTGGGCGCATCAACCGTGCCGGTCATGGCATATGGACCGGAAGGCCCGGAACTGGCTCCCGCGACCAGCGAAAACTTCGCCGTCTGGGGCAGCGGTTTCGGCGCCTGGGGACATTTGGACGGAGACGGCAACGCTGCTCGCCTCGACCGCTCGACGGGAGGCTTTATTGCAGGCGGCGATGCGGCCATCGGCGAAAGCTGGCGGCTCGGGCTTCTTGCCGGTTATAGCCATACGTCCATCCATGTGGATGATCGCGCCTCCTCCGGCTCAGGCAACAATTATCACCTCGGGATCTACGCTGGCACGCAGCGTGGCCCTCACAGCTTCCGTTCCGGCCTTGCCTATACGTGGAACCGCATCGAGACCGGCAGGTCGGTGGCGTTTCCGGGCTTCTCCGACAGCCTTTCGGCCGATTACCATGCCGGCACGTTCCAGGCTTTCGGCGAACTCGGCTCTCGACTGGATACAGCTTCCGTATCTTTCGAGCCCTATGCGAACCTAGCCTATGTGAACTTCAACGCGGATGGCTTCACAGAGCATGGCGGTGCCGCTGCGCTTTCCGGAAAAGACCGGTCGAGCGACACGACATTCACCACGATAGGGCTGCGCGCCTCGACCGCTTTCCCGCTTGGTTCCGTCAATACAACCGCCCGTGGCGGTATCGGCTGGCGTCATGCGTTCGGCGATGTGGTGCCTGAAACGGCGCTTGCCTTCACAGGCGGCTCATCCTTCGCCGTGGAGGGAACGCCAATCGCAAAGAACGCTGCCGTCTTCGAAGCTGGTATCGATGTCAACCTTACCGACAAGGCAACCATCGGGCTTACCTATAAAGGTCAGCTTGCCTCGGACGCGCAGGAGCATGGCTTCAACGCCAAACTCAGTGTTCGGTTTTAATCGCCGCAAGGGAGGGCGATATGTCATGCCCGATTCCAGCAGCGAACTGACAGCCATCTCTATTGAAAGATCTTATCGCCTTGCAATGGCCGACCATCCTTCGGCCATTGCTGCTTTTGCTTTCCGGAAGGAGTGTTTCGTGAACAAAGTAATTCTAATTGCGATTTGGCAGGGTGCCTTTCTTTCGCTGCCGGGTGCAGTACGTCCGACGGCGGCAACTGGGTGAAGGACGAGACGCCGCGCAGTGCTGCCCAGCAGGACTACACTGAATGCAAGTATCAGTCGGAAATGACGACGGCGACGATCGGAACGAATAGCCGCCCGAAAACGATGACAGATGCAATCGGGGACGGTGTCGGGGATCGTATCGTCAAGGGTATGGAACAAGGCAATCTCGTCAAGGATTGCATGAGAGCCCGCGGCTACACTCAATCCTGACAGGCAACTCATGGGCTTCCGCCGCTATCGAAGGGATTGTAAAGGACCCGTCGATCTTCGAGAAACGAGGAAGCGGCGTACGATTTCTGTCTCTGAGGGGCTGGGGTCCGACCATGACACGCCGAAGACAGGTGTACTGATACCGGTTACCCGGCGTGCGGTCTCGGCAGTGACCTTGCTGCTCTAGCGAATAAATTGCGCTACTGCCTGCTAGCCGACCCTAAGTCTGGCCTGCTTCAAATGAGGTTGATGCTCGGTCGGCCGAAGCGAATGAGCAGCCATCGCGGCAATGAAAACCTCGGGCGTTTTTAGGTAGCGCTCCAGCTTGTTCTCCCTCATGAGCACTACGAACAGAGCGCACGTTTTCGCCTGACAATTGACCGACTTGGTAGGGTTGAACTCTATGTCAGTGAAACCGGCATACCGCATTTCGCCGTCCACTCGATTTTTGAGCCATACACGGTGAGGAAAGATGGCATTGAGATAAAGCCAATCGTAGAACACGGTCGTGGGTTCTAGCGGGAACTCGAAGCCGTCGAATTTGAAGCCCACCAGTGCGCCGGATTCGCGGAGTCGTGGCTCGCGCTTCGCATCGCGCGGTTCAACCTCGTACAGATCGGTGTACGGCCCGCCACGCTCGAATACCTTACTTCCCTGAAAGGCGTTCTCCAGCGGTATCTCGCCGATGCTGGTCCTCACGCGCAGGTGAAACGCGCTAAGATGCTGGCCGGCGACTTCATCAGACTTGCTAGACACTTCTAGCAGCGGCGCATATCCGGCTTTCTTGGCGGCCTCATGCAGCGACCGTATATTCTTCTTCTTCTGAACCTCAGCGAAGCCACCGGCCCACGGAATTTCGAAATCCAATCGCCTGACGTAACCTTCGTCCTCGGTTGCAGGGATAAAGACTGGTCTCTCAGCCATTCTAAATGTTCCTTATTAAGCCCAGCAGAATGACATGGGGAACCAACACCTCGTATTTCTCCGCCTGAGTGAGACGCGCCTTAATCGCCGAATCCTTCCAGTCCGTTCGGGTGTAAAGTATCTCAAAATCGATTAGCGGTTCAGCCTCTCCGATAGGAATCGATTCGACGCCAGCTTTGTTCGCGACATCGTTGGTAAAACGAACACCCGTGAACTGCATTACCGAGGAATGTATTTGCAGAAAGATCGTGTCCGTAATCCTCCCATCCTGCCGGGCAACGTACTCCATCGGATGGGTGCTACGAAAGCAAAGGTGGACGTAGTTGCCCATTCCCTTCAACGCGTCGGCGTCACGACTCCATTCATTGCCGCCCGGTGCCGGAACCTTGACCTTCTTCTGGTCAAGCTGCGCGAGTGGATAGAGTCCTCCCATTTCTTTAATCACCGGCAGGTTCCTCCGGTCGGTGAAGTGATAGAGCAGCGGCACCTTATCAAGAGTATCAATTGCCATGTTCCCCTCCGTCGCAGGCCGGTAGCAGCCTTGCCCCACACGGGTGGAATCTTACGGCAGTCATCGTCCGAACGCCATGATCCGAGGCGAGGTGTTCAGATTGGCGACGTTTCTCAATTGTTCTATACGATTAAAATAGAATTCTACATCGCCAACTATGGTTCGAAATCGTCGTGCACGGCAGCTCCACAACGATCATCATCCCGGATCGGACTGTGCGGGAGCTGCAATCGCAGCCGCGCGAAGGCGACCGTGTTGTCACGAGCAACGACGCGCTCCTCCTCGATGCACAGGATCTGGGCCAATTGCTGCGGGTCGGCGGCGACAAAGGCACTGTCTTCAACCGCGGCGGGCCTGGCGAAGCGGGCATTGTGAGCCGGCAGATAGGTCTGTGCGACGAAGCGGTTGGCGGCCTCGATATCAGCCATGCCGGCCAGTGCCAGTTCCCTCGGCAGTCGGTCCTGCAAGGTTGAGAACATCCGCTCGGAGCGGCCCCTGGCTCCAGGCGAATAGGCTGGAATATGTTCGATGCCGAGCCGCTCGAGCGCCCGACCGACCTGGGTCATGCGAATCTTGTCGACAGCCCCGCCCGCCTTGAGCGTCACGAAATAGTGTCTGCCACGATCGCTGTAGAGGCTTGACGGCAATCCCTTGGCGACAAAGGTCTCCAGAAGTCCCTGGAAGCTCGACGCCGTGCCTTCCTCCTCGATCAGAAAGGCCGAATAGATCGTGCTCGTCGCATCGTCCATAGTCACGATCAGATCCAGCATCGGCCCACTCGCCAGCCACTGATGACGGCTGCCGTCCTGGTGTAGCATCATCCCTTCGCACGGCTTCCTTTCCCGCTTGCGCCGGTGAGCACCGCGCCGCTTGGCCCGTTCCACCAGGCCCGCCGCGTGAAGCTGCGTCTTGATGAAGGTGTAGCCCCAGCTGAAATCGTGATCGCGCAGCAGGTGCTCGTGGAAATGCTTCACGTTCCAGCCAAGGTAGCGATGGCGATAAAGCTCCAGCATCTCCTCGATCGCCTCCACTGGCACCCGGCGCGTCGAAAGCTTGCCCAAACGCCGGTCCAGCAACCCAGCCTCCCCGGCCTCTTCGTAACGGTCGCGATAACGCCGAAATTGCCGCTCCGACATGCCCAGCAACTCGCCTGCCTCCATCATCGAGAGATCGCCGCCAGTCCAACGGCTCAATACGTCCCGAAACTTCTGTATTCTCCGTCCTGGAGCCACGCTGCCCGCTTCATCCCCAGCTTCCATTCGCTGGCGATGAAACCGGACAACTCCTGTGCTACCTAATCCGGACAAATCATGTGCTTACGACACGCCGGAGCGGAACGCTTGCCTGCGGCATCGCGGTCGGGTAATTGTTGCAGATACGTCGGCCCGAAGATCGGCATCGATTTTCGGGCCGACGCGTCGTTTCAATCGGATAGAGCGCCATTCTCGCCTCGAAGGCACGCGCGGCGCTCCACGACAAGGGGGCAACGGAGCTTTGCTGATGTCGGATTCGTCCAGGATTTGTGCGGTGGCCGCGGCCACCCTCATGGCGCTTTCCGCGTCGTTGGCAGCTCAGGAAGCCGGGCTGCCGGGCGGTGCTTCCTCGCTGAAGGAGACCTATGAGGACTGGGATCTCTCCTGCCAGGCCACGCCGACGCTGGTATGCGCGGCTACCTATCAGCAGTCGCAGCAGAACGGACGGCGCCTGCTTGCGGTCGAATTGGGCAAGGGGCAGGAGGACGGCATTGCGGGCAATCTCGTCCTGCCCTTCGGCCTGCAACTCGCCGTCGGCGCGACGCTTCAGGTCGACGATGGGCAAGCGGGCAAGCCGCTGCCCTTCTCGACCTGCCTGCCCGCCGGCTGCTTCGTGCCCCTCAGCTTCGACGCGAAAGCAGCCGCGTCGCTGCGCACGGGCACAACGCTCAAGGTCACGGTTAAGAGTCTCGACCAGAAGGATGTGCCCTTGTCGGTTTCATTGAAGGGTTTGACGGCGGCGCTGGACAGGTTGAAGGTGCTGCTCGGGGCTTAGATTGGGGGCTGGCTGGCTGATGATCTCGGTTGTCACTTTCCTTTGTTCCACTACGGCTTTTCGACATTTTGGTCAGATAATCCCCACGCGCGAGAAGCGCGCGGTCTCGGCCTGAGTGATCTCGGGCGGGCGAGTGGCGCCCGACGCTTCCGACTCCGCGGCAGCGATCCGCTCGATCGCCTTCTTCACCTTTGCACGAACATTCTCGTCGAACGTCCGTACACTGACCTTGAGGAGGGTCTCATCCGGGATTACGTCGTACTTTGTCCCCGCATTGATCGCGCCCACCTTTACAATCATCGCGGCTGTCCTGAGGGAGAGAAGAGTAATGATGCGCAGAACGTTTCTCATGGCGGGCGTGTCCCTGTCTGCCGTAGCGGTCGGCAAGTCCTTAGCCGCGTCGGTATTCCTCGACTACACACAGGAGCAACTGGATACGGCGTATGACCAGTCATTCTGGGCGCCGCGGATGGCGGAACTGGAGGAAGGCGATGGCATCGCCAGCGCCGAGGTCCGGCGCGCGATGCCGCCGCGTCCGGCAAAATACGGTCCAGATGCCAGAGATCTCATCGATGTGTTCGCGCCTGGGATGCCAAGGCCGCCCCGGTCCTGGTCTTCATCCATGGCGGTGCCTGGACCCGAAACACTCGCGAGGATGCATCCTATCCGGCCCCGACCTTCGTTTCGCGCGGGGCGGCCTATGCCGCGCCTGACTTCGGCAGTGTGAAAACGCTGACGCTGCGACAGATGGTCGAGAATTGCAGGCGGGCGGTGGAGTGGACGATGAAGAATGCCGCCAGTTTCGGCGGCGACCCGAACCGGGTGTATGTGGCGGGTCATTCTTCCGGCGCGCATCTGGCGGCCTGCGTCCTCATCACCGACTGGACGGAGCGCAGCCTACCGGCGGATGCCCTCAAGGGCGGCTTGCTGATGAGCGGCATGTATGATCTCTATCCGGTGATGCTTTCCTCGCGCAGCAGCTACCTGCATCTGACGGAGGGGGGAAGAGGCGGAATTCAGCCCGATGCGCCATCTCGACCGGATCACCTGCCCGATTGCCGTCGTGTCAGCCGACCAGGACAGTCCGGAGTTCAAGCGCCAGTCCGATGTGTTCGGTGAAGCGCTGCGCGGCATGGGGAGATTGGCCAGTCGAACGATAGCCTTCAACGCCAACCACTTCCAGGAACCCGAGCATCTGAAAGACCCCGACACTGAAGTCAGCCAGGCGGCGTTCAAGCTGATGGGGATCTGACACGGATGTGTTGCAAACTCTTCAGCTAATGGGATTGTTAGTTTCGTACAAAACGATGCACTTTCTCAATCTTAGAGGGTGTTTGGGAATTAAGTATTTCGGCGTTCGAGCGCGTTGCGCCGCGCTCATGGCACCCGTTGAGATGGGCATGAAAGTGAGTTCGACCGCTGGACAGTTGCCGACTTCGTCAGGTATTGGCCCTGCGACCGGTTGATCTGCGATATTTCCAAAATTCGCAGAAGTTGGTCGAGACGAAACTGTCGCCCCGGCTTGACCACGCGCCCGGCAGACCGAGTTACAAAGTTGCCGAGGCAGTTTGATGTGCGTTCCTGCATCACTGCACGGGACACGACCTGACGGGAGACTATGATGCGTAGCCAGAAAGAAAAGATGCTCGCAGGCGAGTTTTACAATGCGGCGGATCCGGAGATCCAAGCTGACCTGTTGGCCACCGGGGCTTGGCTCAAGCGGTACAATGATACGCTGGGGCAGACCACGGAGCATTGGCATGAGCTTTTGTCCGAGCGGCTGGGAGAGGTTGGGCGCGGAACGGTCATCCGTCCGCCCTTTTTTTGCGACTACGGATTCAATATCCGCATTGGCGCCAATGCCTACATCAACTTCAACTGCGTTATTCTTGACGTGGTAGAGGTCAAAATCGGGCAAGGAACGGCAATTGGGCCTGCCGTGCAGATTTATACCGCCGATCATCCACATGATGCCGAGCAGCGACAGGCCGGCCTGCAGGTCGGGCGTCCTGTTCGCATTGGCAGCCGTGTCTGGATCGGCGGTGGAGCAATCATTCTGCCTGGCGTCACGATTGGCGATAATGCGGTCGTAGGCGCTGGCAGCGTGGTCACACGCGATGTTCCCGCCGGGGCAAAGGTAGTGGGAATTCCTGCTCGCGTCGCCAACCCACATAAACAGGCATAATCAACCTCCTTGACCCTGGAGGTGCATGCGAACTGTCGAAACTGTGCCAAATTTCTGCCGAAGCCATTGAGCGCTGCATATCTTGTCGCGGTTCGGCTCGGGCGCTTCAGTTCTTTTGCCACGGGTGTCACAAAATCATGTGCGTAATGCCGCCGCAACGTGCTCACGTCCCGCAGCAGCGGGCCCTTTCACATGGCCCAACGAATTCAGAGCCTCCGTTGTGCTGCCAGTAGCATTACTGCTCAGATGTATTCCCAACTGAGTTTTCGCCCTTGGAGGCAAGCGACTCACCAGCAATCGCCGGCCATTAATCCTGGCTAGCATCGACCCCGACGAGGCGAGCCGCGGCGTTGCCGATCGGCATGTCGATGACCGTGATTGCGCCTTCGGCAAGGAAACGACGTTCGTTTCTGGTCAGCGTAGCCGAATCGATCACCGCAAAATGTGGGCCAGTGGAGCGCTTCATCATCTGTCTGGCATATGTGCGCAGCATCTGATCGTTGAAGCGACAGCCAACGAAGAAAAAGCCCCGGTTGACGCGCCGTTGCTTCACCACGTCCGGGATCGGCGTCTGGATATCAATTTCGGTTAGGACTTCGACGTAATCGGAATCAGCCACGAGGAAGTTTGCGGCCGGCCTGACGCTGCCGTGCGGCGCATAGAGCACCGTCCTTGCCACTTGTTCGGCGTCGAGTTCTGTTCCTGACAAATCGTAAGTTCTCGTCCAGATGTTACCAATTCCGGTCGCTCGCGTGGTTCCTTGTATCTCGACAACGTCTGTTTGGCCGGCCTCTGCAAGGGCTGCCCGCATGGCGCCATCGTACCAGCTGTCGATGATGACAGACAGTTGAAGGGTTGCGAGCCAGGCGTGAAGAACGGTCGGCTCGGCGGGGGCTGCGAATATCTCCGCCATCCACGCTTGAAGAGTCCGACGATGTCGGCGCTGCTCGATAAACTGCGCGACCGACCACATATTGGTGCGAATCCTGGAAGGGGCAGGCGCCCGCTTGTTGAGCGCCGCGGCGACATCTTCAGGGGTGCAAGGTGCAGGTGATTCCGGCGTGTTAAGCTGCAGAAGACCAGGACCGAGATAGGGGATCACTCGATCGGCCTTGAGAGCGCCCTTCAGCAGGTCAATCAGCTTTTTGGCAAAACTGCCCCGGACGACGACGAGATGGTCCCAGCTCAGCATCGTGTTCATACGCGTTTCCTCTCCGCCACTGAACCCACCGGCATCAGGCCCCGTCGGAAATCTTCATCGCCTCGACGGTGATCGGCAAACGCGTATCGCGCGGAAGGTCGGGCAGCATGAGCCGCCAACCGTTCCTGAGCGTCACGGTCCCGCCCCATAAGTCTGCGTTCTCAATCTCGGTGATCGGCTCTTCGAGATCCTTCTTGGGGACATAAGCCGACAAGCCAGTAGCGGTCCTGCGAATCATTACTTTCATCCGGCTGTTCCTCCGTTGGAAATGCCTTCAGCTCCGCAGGGAACCTCGACTTTGTCGAGGCTAATGAGTTCGCGCGCTCGCATGCCGACGACCGTGCCACGATCGATCCATTCGACCGCATAGATGAAGAATTGCTGGAGAAAGGTTCCAATGTCGCGCACGTAGCCTTCGTCGCCCTTCCGCACGAGGTTTTCGCCGATCTCCTTGCCGGGATAGGTGCCGTCGTTTTTTATGTGGCGTGTTGCACGGACCCGCTCACCCTGCATGAACCGTGGCGGTCTGCCGATTTCGACCTCCTGTTCGCGTCTGGACCACATGCTGTCCATTCCTTTCTCGAGGCTTTTGGTGTGGTCGCGGGTTGCAGGCGTCCTCGCGCGGCGAACCCGACCGTTTCGGTAGGAATCAAGCGGGAACGCAGGTTTTCGGTACCGGACAGACCGACACGCATTGCTGCTTATCGAAGGCCTCCTTGCATTCGGTGCACTTGATTGGATCGATCACATAGGCGTCGCCCTTGAACTTGATCGCTTCCGAGGGACATTCGAACTCGCAGGCCCCGCATTGGGTACATTGGGATGCGATGATCTTGAAAGCCATTCTAACTCCTGGTTATCGGACGAGACCGCTCAGGCCGTCGCCGCTAGTGGTCTGATCCCAAACTCTGCCGCGTAAAGTGCGCTGACTGCGGTCTCGATGTAGTCATGGCCATAGGCGTCGGTTACGCGCAGTCCAGCTCGCGAGAGTTGTTCCTTCGGGCGATTTCCGATCTTGGCGCATAGCACTATGTGTATGCCTTCCAGCGCAGCGAAGACGCCCTCGAGGGTGGCGTCTTCGCCCCCGCCTCCGAGGCAATACCGCTCGACCTTCCGATGCCCGACCAAGCTGATCCCTCTAGGCGAGACTTCATAAACCTGGAATTCCTTC
Source organism: Mesorhizobium sp. M1A.F.Ca.IN.022.07.1.1 (assembly GCF_003997575.1). Lineage (NCBI taxonomy): Bacteria > Pseudomonadati > Pseudomonadota > Alphaproteobacteria > Hyphomicrobiales > Phyllobacteriaceae > Mesorhizobium > Mesorhizobium sp. M1A.F.Ca.IN.022.07.1.1. Next base: position 86,807 of record NZ_RZST01000002.1, on the reverse strand, counting down.
GCGTGGCCGAAGTGTTCGTTGACGCGTCCACCTCCCTTTGTGGCCACCGCAACCAGAAGCGACTTTTCGGAGTCTGTTGCCTTGACCATACCGATGGCCTCGCTCCTCGCCGCCTCATGATCACGGCGCTCGTGTGCGACCACCTGCCGATAGGCCTGACGCTTGCCAGCATCGTAGGTGACATCGTCGGGAATCCCATCCAGCGTGAATTCCTGGCCACGATCTTCACCGAGCAGGCCGACAGCATCTGCCCGGCACTGCCGGCAGTGGCGCATCAACTTGGCGCCACCTTCAAGTCGATCCTGAAGAGCCATCATCTCCATTGCCGTTGGGCCGCGCTGCCCGATGAGTCCGTAGTGGGTGCCGTGCGCCGGGTCCGAAATCAGAGGCATCACGTTGTGCAGGAACGCGCCCCGCTCCTTGACCATTTTGTTCACCTCAAACAGGTGCTGGTCGTTCACTCCAGGAATCATCACCGAGTTGATTTTGGTGAGGATGCCGCGCGCGCTCAGCATCTCCAGGCCCAGCATCTGCCGCGCGTGCAAGATTCGAGCGGCTTCGATGCCGAAGTAGCGGCGATTTTCATAAAAAATCCAAGGATAGATCTTTGCGCCGACTTCCGGGTCGACCATGTTGATGGTGATCGTCACGTGATCAACATTCATTTCGGCAAGCTCAGCTACATGGTCCGGCAGCACGAGCCCGTTGGTGGAGACGCACAGCTTTATGTCGGGGATTTCCCTGATGACGCGGTCGAACGTTGCCTTCGTTTTCTCCCAGTCGTAACAGGCATCCCCCGGCCCAGCGATGCCAAGAACCGAAAGCTGCGGAACTTCGTTGGCAACCGCGATGACCTTGCGTAGCGCTTGGTCGGGCGTCAGCTTCTCAGACACAACACCAGGCCGGCTCTCGTTGGCGCAATCGTATTTGCGATTGCAGTAGTTGCACTGGACATTGCAAGCCGGCGCGACCGCCACATGCATACGCGCGAAATAGTGATGCGCTTCCTCCGAAAAGCAGGGGTGATCCTTGATCTTGTCCCAAATAGCCGGATCCACATCGCCCGGGCTGGTCGGCGACGAACCGTAGGAGGACGGTGCGCAGCCACCGGATTTCGCGGCTGCCAGAAAACCCTCGGATGTCGTGCTGGTCGGCCCCTCAATCGAAACTGTCGGTGAGGACATCAAACGGCTCCGTTGCTGGTAACGTCGCGGTTCAAGGTGCAAGAGCCATACCAACTTAAAAAAGCGGCTTCAGTTCACTATTTGGGTCGATGTCGGATTGTGTGAGGCCGGCGCGACACAATTTTGTCCTGCTTGCGACAGTGCAAGTCCAAATCCGTTCAGAAGCACAAAGCACTCCTTGTCGCGCAGAGGGCGCGCAAGACCACTGGCCTGACGATTGGCTCATCAGGCTCTTAGAATTTCCTTCACCTCGAGACTATGCCGGCGTATCGCCTAGCCGACTTGTCGCGGCGTGAGGCGGAGAATTCGAGCCGCATTAGCCTGAACCCAGCCGGCCTTCTCCATTGTGTCGATCAGCCGGTCACGCTCCGTCCGTCGCGGTCCCAGCGCCGGTCCGGCCGTATCGTTAGAATCGCAACCGGCTATCTCGTGTTCAGGGGCGCCGATGCGCCTAACCGGCTTCGTGCTGGGCCGTGAGAGCTCGTCGATGCCATTGCCACGTTCCGAAAGATTGGTTCCTTCCAGAGGAGAACGCGCAAGTGTGGCTGTTCTTTACACGCAGTTCTCCAGCTCGCGGACGTTGCCGGGGAAATAGCATTGCGAGATCAGCTCAACTGCCGACGGCGTAAAGCCATGGTTCTCCATATTTCAAGGGTAAGCGCTGTGTCCTTCCAGGAGTGCCCGCGATCTGTGGGCCTGCCGATTCTGAGGTGGATCGGAGATCGGCTTGTGTCTGAACTTGAACTTTACGATTGACCCTGAGCGGCAGCCTCGGCGTTTCAAGGTGATCAACGGCGCTGTTAGTCGGCAGGCATTGGTCGATGGACGACAAGGGACGGAGTCATCGCCGAGACCCTGGGGCCGAACGTGGTGATCTCGGAGGTTGCCCGGCGCTACGGGCTGCGGCCGCGGCGGAACGCTCGCAAGCTTGCGACGTCGGCAGGACAGGCCACTCCCGCCTTTGTTCCGGTGGTGGTTTCGGTGGCGCCACCGGAACGACCCGTTGGGCCTACATCCGTGCACCAGAACTCAAGGCCGCGGCCTGAGAATCGGCCGCCCGCTCACCCTTTACTTGGTTCCTCAGCCGACAGCGCTAAGAAGGAGAGCAACTTCCGTCGGTGCGAGGATCATTGCGTCGTGGCCAGTGGCGAGTTCCTGCCACGCCCAGCCATCCTGCTTCGCGACCCATTCTCGCGCTCCCGCCGTCGGCGGGTGGAGCGGATTAGTGCAGACGACATAGGTTCGGGGCCTGCCGTTGCCGAGCGGGGGCTCGAGCTTAAGTCTGCTTTCGTAGGTGCTTGCCGCATGCGGTGTTATCCGGCGCCGCACCCAGTCCGTGAGCGAGTGTCCCTTGGGAATGCCGAATGCTGTTGGCGGCGGAGTCGGCATGAAGATACCCCGTCCTTCCTCCGCAACCAATTTTCGACGGGCGGCGACGATGTCGGGGGGCATGGTGCTGAATACACTTTGACCGCTCTCGACGATGGCGCCGTCGAGCGAGATAAACGAGATGGCTGATATGGTCGGGTATCCGGTCGGCGGCGCCGGTGATGCTGATGCCGCCTAGACTGTGACCGACAAGGATCACATCGCTCAGCTCTTCCGTTACAATGTGGTTGACGATGTCGGTCACGAATGTGTCGGGCGTGATGTCCTTGCACAGCAAATGTGCGCGTTCGCCGACACCTGTCTGGGTCGGCGTGGTCACGTGGCATCCCATCTTGCGAAGATTGGCGGCGACGTCCCGCCAACACCATCCGCCATGCCAGGCACCATGCACTAGCACATACGTCTTTGTCATGGATTGTGCCGTTCCATTTGCTCACCGGCCGTTGTGGCTGCCATCCGGCACGATGGCCGAACGTTGTCCCAAAGGGGCTCGACCACGTTACCGGTGGTAAGTCCGGCGCACAGGCCGCCGCCGTGGCCTGAGGACACCCCTACCAGTCGAGGAAATTTGAATTGCGAACGCCCAATATTCACTAGCTCTTTGCAAGTGGATGGAGAGGCTCATGGTGTGCCGCAGTTGCTCGCTGCCGGCATGCTCTTGGCACGGTCCCGGCTGATCATCCGAACTTGAACAGGACACCAAAGCCGCCGCGCGGATAGTTCCACTCGATGTCGCCGCCTTTCTCGCACAATATCCGGCAGGTGCCGCATTCCATGCAGCCGTCGGCGGTGATCTCGACTTGGCCCCTGTCATTCAACTCATAGCATTTCGCTGGACAGACGTAGGTCAACGCAAGCAAGTTCGCGCTTGGCTTCTCGTGCGGTCGCACTATGATATGGGGGCGGCCGGAATCGACCAGGTAGCGGTTCTGGTAAAGCTTGTCCTCGACACGAACCTTCGTCACTGCGATCGTCATCTTGTACCCTCTTCAGCGCCATGCCAATGCCAGCCGGACCGCGTCGCTGACCAACCCCCAGCGCGAGCGCGCGTTGATGAAGGCGGCCGTGGTGGCCCTTTCCTTCTCGATCTTCGGCGTGCCGTCGACACGCATGAAGTTCTGAGCGGCATACGACATCAACCGCGGATAGCTGGTAAAAAAGTTGCTGGAATTGGTGTGGAGTAAGGCTGGCATGTCCTTGTATTTCTTAAGATCCTTGATCACAAAGGATTCATCCAGCATCGTCTTGTAGAGCGCAAGGTTCCCTTTGGTCATAGGACCGTTGCGGCTTTTGACTTTGATGATCGCCTCAGCCGCGACACGACCCGAGGTCATGGCAAGGTTCGAACCCTCACGGTGAATGGCATTGTTCAGTTGCGCTGCGTCGCCGACGATGACCCAACCGTCGCCGAAGAGCTGCGGAATGGCCCTGTAACCACCTTCGGGGATAAGATGGGCGGCATATTCTTTCACCTCCGAGCCAGCGATCAGCGGCCGGATCGAAGGATGGTTTTTCATCGCGTCTAGGAGGGCGGACGGGCTCTCCAACATCGCGGCGAAATCCGAGACCAGGCAGCCGATGCCGAGTGAAATCGACTCCTTGTTGGTGTAAAGGAAGCCGAGCCCGGCCATGTCGCGAGAGATCGTGCCCACGGCCTCGATTACGCAGCCTTCATCGCCCTTGACACCGAACCGCTGGTCAATGACCTCTTCGGGCAAGAAATGCATTTCCTTGACGGCAAGCGCCACGGTCTCCGGCTTCGGCATCTCGCGCAGGCCTGCGCGAGTGCCAAGCAATCCCGACACCCCTTCTGCGAGAACGACCACATTCGCGAAGACCACTCCGCCAGCCCGGTCTGTGCGGACGCCGATCACCTTGCCATTGCCATCACGGACGAGTTCCGTCGCGGTCGTCTCACACAGGACCGTCGCGCCAGCCTCGCGCACCTTGCGGGAAAACCATTTGTCGAACTGGGCGCGGATGATCGTGTAGCGGTTGGGTTTCGCCTCATTGAAGTCGTCCGACCGGTAATGAATTCCGGTGTGAGATGTGTTGTCCATCACCCAAAGTCGCTGTTCGACCAGGTGCCGCTCGAGGGGCGCATCATCCCGGAAGTCCGGGATGATCTTCTCCAGCATGTTCGCGTACATTATGGCGCCCTGGACGTTCTTAGAGCCCGGATATTCCCCGCGCTCCAACTGCAGTACCTTCAGCCCCTGGCTTGCCAAAGTGTAAGCAGCTGCGTTTCCGGACATGCCGGCTCCGACCACAATGGCATCGAATTGTTCAATCATGTCCTCTCCCTCAACTCGCAAGCTTGTCTCGACTGTGCGGCGACAGCCGCCGGGTGAAGGCTTCCGTGAGTGCGGGCAGGAAGCGGATTGCATCCGTGACGATCCCGAGGTGGGCGAACTCGAAAATCGGCGCGTTCGGATCGGTGTTGATCGCGACGATGAGATCGGCCCCCTCGACCCCAACTCGGTGCTGGATGGCGCCGGAAATTCCGGCCGCGATGTAAAGCTTCGGTCGAATGGTCTTGCCAGTTTGGCCAATCTGGCGATCAGCCGGCATCCAGCCCTTCTGGACCAAGGGGCGCGAACAGCCATGCTCGGCGCCGATCGCTCGGGCAAGATTCTTCACAAGCTGAAGGTTCTCCGCCGCACCGAGACCGAGGCCTCCCGCAACCACGACATCCGCATAGGCAAGATTTGCCATTGCCGACTGGTTATCCGGTAGGAAGCCGAGGACTTTGGTGACGATATCGTCCTCAACGAGCGACAGCTTGTGCCGCATGACACGCCCGACCGGCTTATCCACCCGTTGCGGCATAGGCATGACCCTTGGTCGCACCGTCGCCATTTGCGGCCGGTAATTTAGTGTATAGATCGTACACAACAACGAGCCACCAAAAGTCGGACGGGTCGCGGCGAGTGAACCGTCGGAATCTACATCAAGTTCGGTGCAGTCGGCCGTGAGCCCCGTCTGCAGGGTCGTCGCTACCGAGCCCGCAAGATCCCTGCCCAGTGTGGTCGCGCCGAGAAGGAGGATTTCGGGTTTATGGGTATTGACCAGATCCGTGAGCGCCTTGGCGAACGGCTCGTTGCGGTAGTCGGCGAGCGGCGGCGCATCGACGATGTAGACAAGATCCGCCCCGTAAGCGAAGGCCTCGGCAACAGCGTCCTCGACCATCTCGCCCGGCGGTCCCAGCACGACGCCCGCGAGCTGGACTTCAAGCTTGTCGGCTAATTTGCGGCCTTCACCCAGCAGTTCGAATGATACAGGATGCACATTGCCGCGTTCGAGCTCGAGGAAGACCCACACGTGCCGGTAGTCTTTGAAACGGTCGGGAAGTTCTTTCTTTACACCGGCACGGCCGGGGGCAAGGCGAGGGGTAGCTTGGCTTGCGGTCGACATTTTCTGCTCCTGGCCGTCACGTGCCGCTGTTGAAGGCCAACTCATGTTCCAGCGCCGGCCGGCGGGTTAAGATATCGGCGATGAGTTCATCGGCGATGTCCTGCAAGCCCTTTTCCGCGGTGTCGATCTGCGTCGCGCTTTCTGCCCGTGCGGTGGGGGCGAAAACACGCTTGACGACTGTCGGCGAGCCACGCAGACCGCACCGGGTGAGATCGTCAATGCCGGCGTCGGCTGCAGTCCACTTCACGACTTGGCTGCGCGCCGCGCAAAGAGCCTGCTGGAGCGAGCCCCGGCGGATTTCGTTGGTGTCTTCCAGCATGGTAATGAGGCAGGGGAGTCTGCTCTTCAGCAACTGGGTGCCGCCTTCGGCGCGACGCGCGACTTCGATCTCGCGCGTTTTGAGATCGATGGAGGCAATCTTCGCGACGTAGGTAAGTTGCGATAGATTCAGGCGCTTGGCTATGCCTGGTCCGACCTGGGCGGTATCGCCGTCAATCGTCTGCTTGCCGGTGAAGACGATGTCTGGCCTGCCGAAAGTCTCCCCAATTTTTGCGATTGCTTGCGAAAGAGCAAAGGAGGTCGCCAGCGTATCGGATCCGGCAAAATAGCGGTCCGTCAAGAGAACTGCTCGGTCAGCACCGTAACCGAGCGCCTTTCGCAGCGAGTCCTCCGCCATGGGCGGACCCATTGTGAGCACAGTAACCTCGCCACCATGAACGTCGCGCAGTTTGAGCGCTTCTTCGAGGGCGAACAGGTCGTAAGGATTGATGATGGTCGGCACACCCTGACGCATGATCGTGTTCGTCACCGGGTGGACGCGGATCTGGGCCGAATCCGGCACCTGCTTGATGCAGATTACGATGTGCATTGGCGATTTCTCTAAGCTCCCAGTCCGGATGCGTGCTTGGCGGTTCACCTCATTGCCTGCATCGTTCATGCCAAGTCTTCTTCCTGCCTCTATTCCAGAAGGTGGCTTCGTTTGCGTCCGAGGAGGCGTCATGAGGACTGGATTTGTCGACTTCCCGACATTGTCGCGTCGCAGCCGTGTCGGGCTCATTACTTTCCGAACCGCTTCAGTGCAGAGTCGAGCGGGACGAAGGCGCGGCCAGGTGCGGGACATATGTTTGGATCGTGGTCCCTTAGCACCTTGAACACACGTTGCGTGAGCGGCGAGGAAGTCGCGAAATCTTCGTAGGCGCGTTCCAGCTTGGCGCGCACCCGCGCGGCGATTACCTGGTCAGGCAGACCGGAGAAATCTTCTTCGGCAAGGTATTGGCCCACGCGCTTCATGATATGGAGCCGCGAGACATTCATCACTTTCGGGTCGTAGGAGACGCCAAGGCAGGCGAAGAAGTCCTCCGCAGCCGACAGGCCCTTCAGTCGCGCCAGGATATCGGTGGGATCAATCGGGCGGCTGTCAGCGGAGCAGTTCATTGTATTCTCCCGGCGCGAAATTGTGGTGTCGATGCGTTGGTGACATTGCTGACGGCGTGCCGACCTCTGGCACGGCGGCTGGGGCAAGAGACTTGGCGATCTCAAGCTTTTCTGAAGTGGTGAAGGCGACCCCGGGTTGCCTGCTCTCCATTGCGTAGGGTCGTCACGTTGAGGAAGTCCTCACGGCTCATGAGTGGGCGTCGGCTATTGTGCCGCTCGGGCCCGGGCCGGAATGAAGGTGTTCTGCACCTCGCCCGCACAGTCCAGCACTGGGAACGGCACGTAGTTTCTCGATGATCGCAGGCAGGACCTCAAGCACGCGGTCTACGTCATCTTCGCCGTTGTCACGCGACAAGGAGAAGCGGACTGCCCCACATGCCGCGTTCATAGCGATCAGAACATGGCTCGGTTCCATTGAGCCAGAGGCACAGGCGGACCCGGCGGAACAGGCGATTCCCAGCCGGCTGAGGACAATTGGGATTGCATCGCCTTCGATACCTTCGAATCCAATGTTTGCAGTGTTTGGCAATCGCTCCTGCGGATCGCCGTTGATGGATGCGTTTGGGATGCGCTGGATGATCCCGTTCTCAAGGCGGTCGCGCAACCATTTTATTCGTGTTGTCTCGTCCATGAATTTCAAGGCGAGTTCGGCCGCCATGCCCAGTCCGACTATGCCGGGTGTGTTTTCAGTGCCTGCACGCCGGTCGCGCTCTTGGTGGCCACCCTTGATCAGGGAGGAGAAGCGCACGCCACGTCTTACATAAAGCGCGCCTATCCCCTTTGGACCATGCAGCTTGTGGGCGGAGAGCGACAGCATGTCGATCGCGGTCGATTTCAGCTCAATCGGAAACCTTCCGACCGCCTGCACTGCATCAGTGTGGAAAAGCGCGCCGACTTCCCTGGCTAGGTCGGCAAGCTCAACCACGGGAAAGATCGTACCGGTCTCACTGTTCGCCCACATTATCGAGACGATTGCCACTTGTGGGGTGAGGGCGGTTCTGTAGGCGTCCAGGTCGAGCCGGCCGTGGTGATCGACTGGGATAATGTGCACCTTGACGCCGCGCGTCTTTTCAAGGTGCGCGCACAACTTCAGAACGGCCGGATGTTCAACCGCGGAAGTCACTATTTCCGTTCGACCGGGCATTACCTCGAGCGCCGAAAGGATGGCTGTACTGTCGCTTTCAGTCCCGCCCGAGGTGAAGATGATCTCGTCCTCGAATCCCGCGCCGATGAGGGCTTGCAACTGCCGCCTCGCCTTTCTCACGGCTTCAGCAACCGATGCGCCATAGGCGTGCATGGACGAAGGATTGCCAAATTGCTCCGTAAAGAAAGGCAACATCGCTCCAAGGACTGCAGGATCAACCCGCGTCGTTGCGTTGTTGTCGAGATAGACAGGTCTCATGGGAGTGATCCTTCAACTGCTGAAATGATTCAAGGGTAGGCGGGCCATTGAACCTCTGGCGCATATCGTATCTGGTGAGGTGGGCGGCCGGGCGAGCGATGGCTTGGCTGACCGGTCGCTGCCGACATTGCCATTTGGTGGCGGCATCCGCCGGGAATTCAGCTGTTTCGGGCAATGTTGTTTGCTTGCCCACGGCAACGATCGATGATCGCGATTTGGCACATCACCGAACGCAATTGTTCCGGGCCGACAGTGCGTGTCGGCTGGTTCCAGAGCGCCGGGGGTTACCGGTTTGACGCAGTATTCCTTGGCGTCGCTATAGTCGAACATAGCCTGTTCCCCTGCAATCATTTGCAGGACTTGCCGCAGCTGCACTTCTCCTGCGCATTGGGGTTATCGAAAACAAAGCCGGATGTTTCGAGCCCTGTGACGAAGTCGACGGTCATGCCGGCGGCATGGGGTTGGGAGCCTCTATCCATGAACACCTTGAGCCCATCTCGCTCGATGATCGTATCGCCCTCATGTGAGACGCTCTCCAGGCCCATTGAGTATTGGAAGCCGGCGCAGCCGCCGGCATGGACCATGATGCGAAATCCTTCCGCCGGCTCGCTGGCGCGGTAAAGAGCGGCCTTGATGGCGGCAACAGCGTTGTCGGTGAGCGTAATCATGGCTCGATTTCTCCTCGGTCCGTGACGTTTTCGCGGATCATCTCGCATGAACCGTGCCAAAGGGAAGACGTGTGTAAAAACGGTAGGACATCCCGACGTCTCTATGCTCGATTGCTGGGGAGACGTCCGACAACCGACACTTACTGTCGGGTTTGTCGCGTCCGCGTCACAGGAGGGGCGCCTGAGTTCGCGATGCACTCACGCGTAAAGCAATGAACAGAGCCAAAGATGTTCAGAGCTTGCCGCGGAGCAACTGGCACGACTTTTGAGAGCCTTCGTTGCGGCGGCAAAATTGCCGGCCGATTCACCTTTGGGTTGCCCTCGCAATCGAAGAACGAAGGAAGCAATATGTCGCTCCTCCCTCAGACCCGCCTTGTGTGGGAAAGCAGCACCGCCGGTGGAACCCGAATGCTCGATCGGCCGATTGGCGCCGACCACCCAACAATCGCTCTCTACCGGCGATTGGCCGCTGACCGCCCGGAGACAGGATTCGACTGGCGTGTGCCTGACGATCAATCGCGTCCGCCGTGCACACCCCTGAGGCCCTTTTTTCGACCGATCGTCAAAAGAAGAACGGGGCGGGGTTAAAAACATGGATCAGCGCAAGAAGCGGTCGCCCAACGAAATCCGGCGTGCGTGGGAAGTCTGTCCGAGCATTCCCGCGCGTGATTTCGCCGCCCAATTGGGCATTTCGGAAGCGGAACTGGTCGCGGCCCATTGCGGTTTCGGCGCGGCACGCATCGACCCGCGCGTCAATCACCTGCTGACGGGCCTCGAATTCGTGGGCGAAGTGACGGCGCTGACCCGCAATCAAGGTGCCGTGCACGAAAAGATTGGCGTCTTCAACAAAGTGATAACCGGCAACAATCACGCCATGGTCCTTGGTGACGAATTCGACCTTCGCGTCTTCCCGCAGGCTTGGAGGTATGGTTTCGCTGTTGAAAGGCGCCATCGCGGCGGAATCCAGCGCAGTTTGCAATTCTTCGACGCCGCCGGCGCAGCAGTGCATAAGGTGCATCTCAGGCCGGTCTCCAACCTTCATGCCTATCGAAAGCTGGTGGCCGAGCTCGTATCCGCCAACCAGGAGCCGACCATGTCGCTTAAGGCGAGAGTAGCCGACCTGGGCGCGAGGACTGCGGACCGGGCCGGCACGGTGGACGACCTACGCGAGCACTGGAGCCGGCTGACTGACGTCAACCTTCTGAAGACGCTCAAGCTCAGCCGCTGCCAGGCTTTGCGCATGGTAGGCCAGGATTACGCTTGGCTGCTCGACAATGCTGCAGTTGGCGCCGTGCTCCAGCGTGCGGCCGAAGACGAATTGCCGATCATGTGCTTCGTCGGCAACCGAGGCTCTATCCAGACCCATTCCGGCTTAATCAAGTCGGTCAAGCAGATCGGGCCGTGCATCTATGTGCTGGACGAAACCTTCCGGCTGCATCTCAGGAGCCACCAAATCCGTGAGGTTTGGGCCGTGCGCAAGCCGACCAATGACAGTCACGTCACCTCGCTCGAAGCATATGGGTCCGACGGCAAGATGATCATCCAGTTGTTCGGTGCGCGCAAGGAAGGCGAACGCGAGCGCGACGACTGGCGGGTTCTGGCGGAAAACCTGCCGCGTTTCCCCGACAGCTACATGAGAACAGCTACATGAGAAAGACCGATCGTTGTCGGTGGGACGCCGGCGCCCATCTGCCTCCGCAGCGAGTAGCCGGGCATTGAAGCCGAGATCGGGAACACGATGACGCAATAAGCGCGCTGTATTGTCATAACGCGATGAGCAGGTAGCAATTTGGCGCTGCCCCATCGAAGGCATGGTTACGACGAAGCCGCGGCCTTTGGCCGAGCTCAGAGGTGACAATAGCGTTAACGCCACCGACCGTCGTCACTCCCCACCAGGCGGTCAGCTGTTGCGGTTCGGGCCGAGCAGAAATACTGTCAAGACAGCGAGGAACGTGGCAACCGCGCTGTAGAGAAAGACACTGGCAATGCCCGTGTGATCCACCAATAGGCCACCGAAAGTTGTGCCGGCTGCGATCGCCACTTGGAAGGCTATGACCATCAGTACACCAGCGCTCTCGGCCTGTTTCGGAGCGGCGCGCAGCACCATCCAGGTCTGCAATCCGACCGGGACCGCGCCAAAAGCAAAGCCCCATACGGCAACTGCAATTGCCGAGGTCAAGGCCGATGCTCCCATAGTCAGGAGCGAGACAGCGGCTACGGCAATGAGCAGGGGCGGCAGGGCCGCGACTGCCTTGAGACTGTGTTTGGTGAGGAATGCGCCCGCTAAATTGCCGAAGACGCCGGCCGTGCCAGAAGCAAGGAACACGAGCGGGATCGACTTCTTGTCGAGCGGAGGAACGCTCTCGAGAAAGTCGCGGATGTAGGCGAAGCTGGCAAAATGGCCGGAAGCGACCAATAGCACGACTAGGACCGCAACCTTCATCGTCGGATTCTTCGCGACATCCAGCGGACTGCGGAATCTGCGCACTTCGATCGGAGGCAGTGGCGGAATGGTTACGAGTTGCACGAGCAGCGCAACGGCACTCACGATTGCGGCGACCTTGAACGAGGCTCGCCATCCCCAAATGTCACCGACATAAGCGCCGATTGGAGCCGCGCAGACGGAGGCGACAGAAACGCCGGTGAGGATGATCGACATGGCGCGCGGCATGAGGTGACTTGGAACCAGCCGCATTGCCAACGCTGCCGAAATTGACCAAAAACCACCGAGCGATATGCCGAGGACGACGCGTGCCGCCAGCAACACCGGCAGCGACCCCGCAACCTCCGCCAGAACGTTCGACAGGATCAGCAGCAGCGTCATCGCCCAGATGACGACCCTGCGGTCCAGACGCTTTGTCACGATGGCCATTGTCGGTGCCGAGATCGCCGCGACGATTGCGGTCGCTGTTAGCGCCTGTCCAGCCGTGCCAGTGCTGATACCGAGATCATGCGCGAGCGGTGTCAGAACGCTGGCGGGCAGAAACTCTGCCGTCACAAGCCCGAAGGTGCCGAAGGAAAGCGAAATGATCGCACCCCATGCGGGGCCAGACCGTTGATAGGGACTTTCTGGGTCAAGCCGATCTCGGTCGAACAGAGCCGCGTCCACTAAATCTGTCGCCGATTCGGTCATGAATGAGTTCTCCAGCTAGGAGCTGTTGCAGCAGGGGTGGCTATATCGCCGGGGATCAAAGCCGCTAGACCTTCCGGCGGCGGCCAGTCGGCCTCAGTCGAGGCCTCGGCGCCCACGCATCCGAGGCCTCATCGGAGGGCCGACGGACACAACCGTCGACAATGCGGGAGAGTTCTCGGCGCGGTCGCATCGATCGCATCCGTCGAAGTGCGGCCTGTTCACTGCGAACCAAGCAAGCCGAACGCGGTGTCCTCGATCGAGGCCTTGATGGGGGGATGATCGACGATCTCTATATTGCTTTGAAGCAGGAAGTTCCGTCGCCATATGCGGTTATCCTGGCAGCCAGAATTGAGCGGTCGTCGCAAGCACCAAGGCGGTCGCAATGAGTGCAACGAGGCGGAAGTCTGATCGATGGCTGCGGTTCGATGGCCGCGCGATCGACAGAATTGAGGTGATGAGTTATCCCTTTTGAAGCCGTTGCTCCCAATTCTGGGATAAGGTAATTGCAGGCGGTCCCAGCAACGTCGGGCGGCCTTTTTGGTGATTGAATTCATGGGACGACACTCTCGGTCCGTGACGCGTCTGCGAATGACTGCGCAAGTACCGTGCCATCAACGACAAATCTGGCTCTGCTGAGCGGGTGGTGGAGGCACGAGCGTGGGCTATCCCAAGAGCTTGCCGCAAGGTTGTTCGAAGTTGAGGTGCCGGATAGGCCGCAAATATGTCGGGCGGCCTGGGGTTCGCCAACACGAAGATGCGCAAGTTCAAAAGGACGAGCTGAACCCTTGCCGATATCCGTCCGAGGCTGATCTGGAGAAGGTCAAGAACTGCGTCTTGAAGGCTTTCCGCCGCACCGGCAAATGCGAAGCCAAGGTGCTGGGCAAGATGGACAGGGCCACACAACCCCTCGACTGGACGCTCATTAACGGCATCGGTGTGGCTCTGGTAGCTGGCGAGAAAACGCCGTGCTGAAAGACGAAAGCTCGTGTGGCCGGCTCTGAAGGAGGGCCAATGAGGCAGGCGAGGAGAGGCTATAGCCCATTCTTGTAGACTGACCTTGTCCCACGGAGGCGGCTAACCACCCCGCCAGACATCATCGAGGGGAGCGCCACTAGGCTCACGAACAAGTGTTGGTCATTTCCACCTGGGTGACCTCGGCCAAGTCACCAAACCGCTTAGCGCAACCTTTCGAACTGGATGCTCCCCGGGCACATGATCGGCTAGCGATCCCACCAATTGAGTTGCTCCAAGTCGGTGTCTAGCTTTCTACATTCTGTGTCCGACGCTGGACAAGAATGTTGCAATCCCGACCAGTAAGTCAGCACAGGCGCCACCTGTTGCCCAGCAAACGGCAAGGATTATCGAAAGACGAATTCGGCACGGAGCTTGCACCAACGATTGCATGCAAATGCCGACAGCATCTCATGAACGGTCTCTCGATTCTGGCGCGGTTAAATCGCGGCCGGTTCCAGATCATGTCCCGCCCGAAATGGTGAGGGACTTCAGCCTGTTTACGTCGCCCGGCATGTTGCCGACGGCCAACGGGGATCCGCATGCAGCGGTTGCTTGCGTTCATGCCGGGCCTCCGATCTTTTATTCAACCAGCAACACGCGCGACGGTCGGGGTACCTGGGTCATCACTCGCGCGAGCGACCAGCGCCGGGTGCTGCAGGACACCGAAACGTTTTCCAGCCATCGCAGCATCTTCGCCTCTGTGCTCGGCGAGAGCTGGCCGATGATCCCGCTTGAGCTCGATCCGCCATTCCACGGTGTTTTTCGCTCACTGCTCAATCCGCTGCTTTCGCCAAAGCGGGTAATGGCATTGGAGCCGGCTGTCCGGGAACGAGCGATCAAGCTGATCGACAGGATCGCCGCATCAGGCACGAGCTGCGACATCATGAAGGATTTTGCAGTTCCGTTCGCGGTCAATATCTTCCTTCGCTTTATTGGGCTTTCGGACGACGGACTAGAAACATTTGTCGGCTGGGCTAGAGATCTGCTCCACGGCGATAAGGAGCAACGACCACCCGCAGCCCGGACGATCGTGGCCTTCATCGACGAACTTGCCACCGAGCGCCGCAAGGAGCCGGTCGATGATTTCATGACCTTCATCGTGAAGGCAAAGGTCGAGGGCCGTCTGCTCAGTGACGAAGAAGTCCGTGGCATCGGCGTGCTTGTGTTCGTCGCGGGGCTCGACACGGTCTCAGCAGCCATATGCTTCGACTTGGCCCATCTCGCGCGCAACCCCAAAGATCAGGAATTGCTACGAAGCGAACCGGACCGGATTGCCGTCGCCGCGGAAGAATTGCTGCGCGCCTATTCGACCATTCAGATGATCCGAGTGGCAACGAAGGATGTCGACTTCAAAGGCGCGCCGATCCGCAAGGGAGACTATGTTTCCTGTGCCACGATGATTGCCAATCGTGACCCGGCGGAATTCGAATACCCGAATGAGATCGATCTGGCGCGCGAGGACAACCGGCACGCTGCCTTTGGCTATGGTCCCCATCGTTGTCTTGGCTCACACCTTGCCCGGCGGGAGATTGTCATTGGCCTGGAGGAGTGGCTGGCGCGCATCCCAGCCTTTCGGATCAAGACAGGGACTGAACCCATCACCTTCGGCGGCCATGTGTTCGGGATCGAGAATCTGATCCTGGACTGGTCCTGAAGTTTCCGCCAACGACATTGGAGTTCGCTATGCGTGTCATCGTACACAAAGCCAGATGCCAGGGTCATGCGCGCTGCTTGGCGCGGGCGCCGAGAGTCTTCAAGCTTGATGACGACGGCTACATCTTGCCCGGTGATATTGATGTTGCCGATGGGGAGCAACTGCTTGCCTCACAAGGGGTAAGAGCCTGCCCCGAACAAGCTCTGGAAGTTGACGAGCCCCCCGCTAACTCAATTGTAGAGAGAGACACACGCAAAGTGCAGACTGGCGTCGGGAAGGACAAAACAATCATACAATTCGCGACAGAACCTGTCGACCACGCGAAAATTACCGAACTGCGTGACCGAGAGGCGATCCGCAACTGCCTGTATCGGTACTGCCGCGGGATTGACCGCGCCGATGAGGCGGCGCTGCGTAGCGCATACTGGCCCGAAGCGTATGACAGGCACGGTCCCTATTGCGGACCGGCAGAGGACTTCATCCAATTTGCTCTCGGTCTGCCGGGGCAGCGTAACATCCATCAAATCACGAACAGCCTGATCGACTTCATCAGTTCAGCAGAGGCCGCGGTCGAGAGCTATTTCACCGCGCTGCAACGCGGACCGGATACAGACCAAGAAATACGTCAGACGCTGCTTTGCGGCCGTTACTGCGATCTGTTTCAGAAGAGGCAGGACGAGTGGCGAATTGCGGAACGGACAGTCGTCTACGATTGGGTTGAGGAGCAAATCCCGCCAGCGATTCTTGAGGCAGATAGGTTCGGCCGGCGACAGCCGATTGGAGCACCACATCCAGACGATCCCATCTACCAGCTGCTCAAGCGTCACATCCCCACCGACCAAGATGGCGTCGAGGGTCCCCAACTGGGAGCTGCATAAGTGGGTAGAAATGGAGGATGAGCGCCTTGCGGGATTGAGATCTGTGTGGGGCCGCAACTGGCGGTCACTGCAACGATTTGGCTCGACCCTTCATTCCGCCCAAGGTCGATGGGCTGAGATCACAAGCGGTCATCGTGGAGAAGCTCTCGTGAAACTGGCAGCACGCACCGTAATCATCACAGGCGCCGCGGGCGGGATCGGCCGTGCCCTGGTCGATATCCTTGCCGCGGACGGAGACACTGTAGTTGCGGTGGACCTTCCGGGCAGTGGTGTGGTTGAACTGGCTCGGGATCTCGGGTCGCCGCACGTCGGTCTGGAGTGCGATGTGTCGCGAGAGAAGGACATGCTCTCACTTTTCGGCCAGGTCGAAGCACGGTTCGCGCAAATCGATGTCCTCATCAACAATGCGGCGGTTGGACCCACGATGGATAGGATCATCGACACCGCTGTCGATACCTTCCGACGCGGCGTGACAGTGAACCTTATTGGGCCATTCGTTATGGCCCGGGAAGCGGCGCGGCGCATGAGGCCGGGCGGTGCGATCGTCAATGTGGCTTCGATGGCGGGCGTGGTCGGCAATCCCAGGCGCAACGCCTACGCAGCCTCGAAAGCTGGCGTGATCTCGTTGACAAAGTCCCTTGCGTGCGAGTGGGCTATGCGAGGAATCCGCGTCACGGCGGTGGCGCCGGGCTCCGTCCGCACCCCAATGGTCACAGAACTGGCACGCGCTGGCAAAATGGACCTCGCGGCGATACGCCGCCGCGTGCCGATGGGGCGCTTGGCTCGCCCCGACGAGATCGCCAGGGTCGTGCGTTTTCTGAGCAGCACGCCGGCGCGCTACATCACCGGCTCGGTGCTGGCAGTCGACGGAGGCTGGATGTCATTCAACCAGCCGGGGGATGCTCACCCGCCGGTGGATAGTGCGCTCCAAGCCGAGCTCTCCTGTCCGGCCGAATGCACAGATGCGCGAATCGTGCTCGTCACCGGTGGCGCAAAAAGCATTGGCGCGGCCGTCGCTCGCCGCTTTGCCGCGAACGGCGACACCGTCGTGATTGCTGATAAAGATGGCACTGCAGCGGCAGAGCTGGCTACATCGCTCCCCGGCAAGCATCTGGCGAAATCGCTGGACGTGGCCGTCGAGAGCGATGTGGTGTCGATGTTCGAAGAGCTGAGGCGACGCTTCGGGTATATCGATGTTCTGGTCAATAGTGCTGATACCGCCGACAGGATTGTGCCTGCGATCGAGCAACTGTCGAAACAGCTCGAACACGTCCTGGATGTCAACCTTACCGGCGCCTTCACCTGCGCGCGCGAAGCGATCAAGGCTATGCGCCCGGGCGGCGTGATCCTCAATCTCGGGTCGATCGACAGCTTTCTGCCGTTCGCGCCGCGCCATGCCTACGGCGCCTCCAAGGCGGGGATGGATATGCTGACCCGTTGCATGGCGGCCGAACTCGGCCCGGTCGGAATTCGGACAGCCACCGTCGCTCCTGGCCACATCCGCACGCCCGCACTTGCTCAGTTGGCCAAAGCCGGCCGCATCGACCTGGCAGCAATCGGACGACGCATCCCCATGGGCAGGATGGGACGGCCAGAAGACGTCGCAGATGCATCGTTCTTCCTTGCTTCGTCTGACGCCTCATACATCAACGGCTCGATCCTCTACGTGGACGGCGGCTGGACCTCGTTCGGTGATGCGGGAAACGCCAGCGAACTCTATGACGAATGTTTTGCGGAGGCCGCAGGTTAATTGCCAGGCATTCGCAGGGCGACCGGCCGAGCATTATGAAGCCTCGGCTCCACGACGCACCCGAGGTGCTTGAGATCCAAGCATGCGCATGCCGAGCACATTCCCGGTCGGCTGACGTGTCTATAACGAGGAGAAATCATGGAATTTGCCACTTTCATTCTGGCCGCCCAGCGTGGCTATCACCAATCCTCAGAAAGCGTCATCCGCAACTCCATCGAACAGGCCGTCGCTTCGGAGCAGGCTGGGTTCAACACCGCGTGGTTTGCTGAGCACCACTTCAACAATTACAGCCTCATACCATCCCCGCTGATGATGGTGGCGCACTGCGCCGGCTTGACAAGCACGATTCGCCTGGGCACTGCCGTCTGCGTGCTGCCGCTTTACCAACCGCAGCGCCTGCTGTCCGAGATCGGCTTCGCCGACATCGTTGCGAACGGCCGTCTCGAGCTCGGCGTAGGCTTGGGATACCAGCAGTTCGAGTTCGAACGGTTCGGCGTGGACATCGATGAGGCGCCGGCCGTCTTTTCGGAATACCTGGACATCATTCTCAAGGGCCTCAACCAAAACGTCTTCGAACACGACGGCCAGTATGAGAAGATCCCCCCAACAGCGATTTCGGTCCGCACAGTCCAGCAGCCGACGCCGCCTATCTGGATCGCTGGCGGAGCCGCACGGATGGCTCGGGCCTACCGCGAGGGGCACAATTTTTTTGTCACAGCCTTCCACGACGGCTTAGAGACTTTGACCACACTGCGTGAATCAGTCGAGAGGGCGGCGGCATCCGAGGAAAAGAACGTCACCGACGTCAAGATATCGCTGCTGCGCTGCTGCTATGCCAGCCACGACGAGTTGGAGATCAACAGCTATCTCGACAATGCCCGCTTCCAGCGCCGGCTTTCTGAAGCCCTGCATCAGCGCCGCCAACAGAGCCACGATGGCTACCTGCTGCAGGAGACACCGACCCAGCAGGATCTGTCCTTCGAGACCATGCGCAAAAATTTGCCGATTGGCAGCGTAAATCGCGTGATTGATCGCCTGCTGGAAGAGATCGATATCTTGAAACCGGACCAGATCGCAGTTCAGACTCAATTGGGCGACTTCGACCAAAAGACGATGCTGCGCCAGATCGAGCTCTGGGGCGACAAGATCATCCCTGCGGTCAACAAGGCGCTTTGTCATGCCGGAAGCTGAAGCCGGCCGTTACGATGATGGCTGCCTATCCACGCGCGCAATGGCGTGGGTCCGAGCTAGGGAGGAGCTTCGATCAGCATGTGCTGCCCTGCGTGCTTTCGCGTTCGCTTGAGGAGGTCCAGGCGGGCGAGGTGTTGGCGACGGAGGGGACAGGCCTTTCGTCTGTCGAATTGCGTGATGTCTTGGCCGCAACTTTCCCGTCTACCTCCAGCAGCGTATTCGCTTTGGAGGAGTTGAGCGAGCCCGAGCCGGAACTGGAAGAGGAGCTGCTGCGCCGGCTGCTGCTAGCGCATGCTGCGCCGGGCGACCCGGCGAGCGCCCGCTTGGCCAAGATCATCGCCCGGCGTGCGATGCGCACGGACCATCTTTGGCGGGATCTTGGCCTCTCAAATCGCGCTGAGCTCAGCCGCCTGCTTGCCAGACATTTTCCCGCGCTGGCGGCAGGCAACACAGAAAACATGAAATGGAAAAAGTACTTTTACCGCAAGCTGTGTGAGGCCGAAGGCTTTTCGTCATGCACTGCACCCAGTTGTCGGGAATGCCATGACTTCGAAAGCTGCTTCGGCCCGGAGGAAGTTGAGAGTCGCCTCTCGCCGACCAGGAATGCCGGTTAGTCACTTCGCTTGATCGCAGCTGCGGACAACCGCTTATCACGGCGCCGTAGTATGGAGGAAGGGATGTTCATCGCCTCGCGATATTTGGTGACGGTACGGCGAGCGACATTGATGCCGGTCTGCTTGAGCTGAGCAACGATGTCTTCGTCGGAAAGTACCTTGTCGAGCGATTCTTCGGCGATGATTGCCTTGATCCGATGGCGGACAGATTTGGCGGAGTGCGCGTCGCCGCCCTCGCAGGATGCGATTGTCGCTGTGAAAAAATACTTCAGCTCGAACACCCCGCGCGGAGTTAACATGTACCTGTTCGAAGCCACCCGGCTTACCGTCGACTGGTGCATTTTGATCCCGTCAGCGACATTTTTGAGACAGAGAGGCCGCAGATGGGCGACGCCGTGTGTAAAAAAGGCATCCTGCTGGCGCACGATTTCGGTCGCAACCTTAAGGATCGTCTTAGCGCGCTGCTCGAGACAGCTGATCAGCCAGTTCCCTTTTTCCTGGCAATGGTCGAGAAACGCTTTGCCTTCCGGATTTTGATTGGTCAGCTGCGAGATTTCGGCGACATAGGTGTGGTTGATCAACACTTTGGGCAGCGTGGCCGGATCAAGCTCCACCCGCCATCCACCTTCGGACTTGGGCATTACCCAGACGTCCGGTACGATGGTTTCCGGCGTCCCGGACTGGAACCGGTCTCCAGGCTTGGGATCGAGCGCGCGGATTTCGTTCCTCATGTCGAGGAGATCCTCCTCGTCGACTCCGCAACGCTGCTTCAATCCCTGAAAATCCCCCCGTGCAAGCATCTCGAGATTGGCGACCAAAGCTGCCATAGCCGGGTCGAACCGGTCTTGCTGGCGCAGCTGAATCTCCAGGCATTCGCTGAGAGTTCGCGCAAAAATCCCCGGCGGATCAAATTGCTGCAAGATTCCGATGACCCGTTCCACATCAGCTTGCCGAACGTTTAACCTCCCGGCCAGATCGAAAAGGTTTACCTGAAGATAGCCAGTGTCCTCCAGATGGGCGGCGAGCTGTCCGGCAATCAGCCGCTCCTGCGGGGTGAACGGGGTGAGGGCGACCTGGCGGGCGACATGGTCGTGCAATGTTTCGGTGTGGGCGGTAAACTCCTCGACGGCAGGTCGATCGTTGCCGCTACTGCGTTGCGACTTCCATTGCCCGCGCCCGCCAGACGGCCCGCCAATGGGCGATTCGCCGATTTCGCTTCTGCTTTGACTGCTCCGCTGATCCACCCCTGACAGCGGCGAAACGTCGTCAAACGGGTCAGGCTTCAAAACGGGGTTCTTCTCGAGTGCCTGCTCCACGAGCTGATGGAGTTCAGTATGCGTCAATCGCAGCAAGCGAATAGCTTCAATGGCTTGAGGCGATAAGACCATACGTTGCTTCTGGCGTTGAAGCAGGCTTGCTGAGAGATGCATGTTGAACCGGTAATCTGCCGAGGAGGCTCTAGTGTGTGCTGGGGTTGTGTGAGACTTGCCACTTCTGGGTCATGCCGCCGCCTTCAGTTTGTCGAGAACGTTTTGCGGGGATGAAACGCCATAGGGGTCCGTCTCGCAGTTGTCACAGAAGCCTTCCTCCTCGAACCACTGCTCCACCACGCCATCGTCGATCAGAGCGGCGTATCGCCAGGAGCGCATGCCAAAGCCCAGATTGTCCTTCGCGACCAGCATGCCCATCTTGCGCGTGAACTCGCCCGACCCGTCTGGGATCAGCTCGATCTTCTGCAGCCCCAAGGACTTTCCCCACGCATTCATGACGAAAGCATCGTTGACTGAGACGCAGTAGATCGCGTCAATTCGCAGTTCCAGAAATTGATCATAGAGTTTTTCGAAATCGGGCAGTTGGAAGGTCGAGCAGGTCGGGGTGAAGGCGCCAGGCAGCGAGAACAGGATAACGCGCTTGCCCCCGAAATAATCGTCGGAGGTCTTGTTCTCCCACCGATAAGGATTTGGCCCCCCGATCGACTCATCGCGAACACGCGTGCGAAAGGTCACGAGAGGAACGTTCTTTCTATCGGTCATTGATTTGCTCCCAGGCCAAAGTGGTACGGTGCATTTTTCGGTTAAACTGAAGCGGCATCGACTTCGGTGGACAGTTCCGGCAGCCTTTCGCCCTGGCGTGGTTGCCTCGGACCAGTCTTGTGCAAGACCGCCCCCGAGCAGGGACGTTTAACGGCGACGAGCTTCCAGTTTTCCGCGGGGACGGGGAATGTTTGCTCGCGTGCTTTATCGAGCTTTGAGAGGTAGGCATGGTCTCCAACCGTGGTTTTGACTGCGTTCTAGCGACCGAGTCGCAAGCGCCATGCCAATTGACCCCATGCCTTGGGTTCACTTCGGTTTTTGCAGCAACTTTCGTGTTGTGCAGTAATGCCGGTCGATATTATTGCTCAAGCAGCACTGGAAATTGGGTGGGACTCCGTTCGGCAAACCCGGCCTTTGTCCGAAGCCGGACACGAATGTCGGAAATTAGCCAAACGCCAGGACCTGGGGCGGGTTAAGAAACGTTGCCGTGGGCACCGTTCTTCAGCACAATTGCGCCACGCGAGCATGGCTCCCAGCGTCAATGCCGTGCAGCAGCGAGACGAAAGTCACTGCAGAATATCAACCTCTGCGAAGTCGTTGAGACGATGGGACAGGATAGCCAAGGAGGTGCGCCGTCTTGCATGCCCCGCCAGCGAGGCGAACCCTCTTGGCTACGCGCGCCACCAGAGACGCTCCATATCGTCAGGCCCGCGTCTCATGCTCAGATGAGCCGGTATTTGGCTCTCTCATCAGCGAACCGAGAGAGCCCATGCCAAGACGGAAGCAAGCAAGACGAACGAGCGTCAAAGATACCCGGACGATCCTGCGCCTGACCCGTAAACAGGGCAGTCCGGTGGGCGAGGTGGCAGAGCAACTGAGGTTCGGCAAGACCTCGGTTTCCACCTATTTCTGCGGGCGCTGGAGGCGGGCTGTCGTGCTGGCCCTGCATGCGGCTTTGACGACGATGCGATGTTGAAACACCGTCTGTTGCGCCGAATCGGCCGTCGGCCACACGTTGGGTCGTCATCAGGTTCTCGACAGCTTCCCGGTGTCAAATCCAAACCGTGGTCGGCGATCCCACCAAGGTGGGAAGGCAGCGCTGACATAGCCGAACGTCGATCAAGTCACGATCAACGATTGCCTCATGTCACATGCCCTGCGGGACTGAAAAACGGAGAAGAACATGTGCGATGCAAAACTGAAGACCGTGCTTTCGCTCTTCTCGCCGGTGGCCAGCAAATTAGATGCTCTCTCGTCCAACGGACCAGCGACGGATGCAAATTACGTTAAGCTAAATACGAACGAGAACCCGTTTCCGTTGCCGAAGAGCGTAATGCAAAGTGCAATTGCTGCGATCGAACACCATTATCTTTATCCGGAAGACGACAATCTCAGCTTAAGGGCAGCTGCCTCCGACGCTTACGGATTTTCCAAAGATCAGGTGATTGCCGGCAACGGTTCGTCGGAACTGCTCGGACTCATCTACAGAGCTTTCCTCGCCCCAGGAGATACAGTGGCGATGCTGTCGCCCGGATTTTCGTTCAACCGTAAACTTGCCATGTTACAGGGTGCCGAGTTTCTCGAAATCGCATCGAGCGAAGCTCATCCCCTGCCGATAGAAAAACTTCTGTCCGGCCCCGCAAAAGACGCGAAGTTCATTCTGTTGGCTAATCCGAACAATCCGACCGGAACATTCGTGCCGGTGGCCGAAATCGAACGCCTTGTGGAGCAAGCAGATCGCTTGATCGTCTTGGATGAGGCCTACGTTGACTTCGCACCCGACCATGCCCTGCGCCTCGTCAATAGACATCCGAATCTTTTGATCTTGAGGACTTTTTCAAAGAGCTATGCTGCCGCTGGCGTGCGAGTCGGCTTCGGTTTCGGTCACCCAGAAATCATTGGCAGGCTGCGCAACATCCAGAATGTCTTCAACATGAACGTGATCGGGCAGGCGGTCGGGAAAAGCATTCTTGCGCATCGCCACGCCTACGAAGAGAACCACAGGCACATCAAGCATGAACGACAGCGAGTGACCCTGGCGCTGTTGCAACTTGGCTTTTCCGTAACACCCTCCCACGCAAACTTTTTGCTGGCCCGTGTGCCGGCGGGACAGGAGGGCTCATGCTGGCAAGCCGCGTTGAAAGAGCAGAAGATCCTCATCGCCAGCTTTCCTGACATAGATTTGAAGAACTGCATTCGCGTCAGCATTGGTAGCACAGAGCAGATGGACAAATTCCTTGCTGCCGCCAAACACGTCTGTATGAACTTTAAGAGGAATCGCGGTGTGCGCAAGCATGAAGTCAATTCACATTGCATTGGAAATGTATTAAGTAATAAGTGTCGATGTGTTATAAGTTATGATGTTTCCAATAGTGGATAAATCATAGGTAATTTGGAGAATAATTAATTGACGAAAATTTTCGCTTCGGGCCTAACCTTCGGCATCTTCGATCATCTGGACGAAAACGGCGATGACATCGCCCAACAATATGCAGATCGGCTGAGCCTAGCAGAAGCGTGCGATGGCTATGGCTTTTATGCGTATCATCTCGCAGAGCACCACTGTACGCCACATGGCAGAGGTCCATCACCGAATTTGTTCTTAGCGAGCGTCGCCCAGCGAACCCGCAGTCTTCGTGTTGGTCCCATGGTAATGCTACTTGCGCTCTATCATCCGCTGCGTGCCTTCGAGGAGATCTGCATGCTTGATCAGTTGAGCGGCGGCAGGCTTGAACTCGGCATAGGGCGCGGCTCTGCTCCGACTGAATTGGGATACTTCGGGGTTGCTGTAGAAGCAGCACCAGAACAGTACACGGAGGCCAGCGAGATTCTCATCAATGCGATGAAAGGCGGGACGCTTTCTTATGAGGGCCGCCACTTTGAGTTGAAAGACGTTCCGCTGACGTTGAGACCTCACCAATATCCCCAGCCGCCGACATGGATCGCCACCAATCGACCCGAGCCGGCTAGCTGGGCCGCCGCGAATGGGGCAAACATCGCCTGCGTCGGACCTTCCACTTCTGTTCGCAGCGTTACCGACGCGTTCCGCGCCGCCCGAATTCACGATGCTGACATTGGCCACCAAGCGCCATTTCTTGGATTGCTCCGAATGGTGGTGATAGGGCGTTCTGAAACAGATGCGTATTTGCTCGCAGCACCTGCCTATGAACGATGGCTCAAGAGCTTCAAATTTCTATACGAACTAAATGCCATTCCCACTCCACCAAACTTGCCTTTGAACTTCGATGCAGCAATTGAAAGTGAATTGTGCGTCGTGGGAACGGCAGCTTCTGTCCGAAAAGCTCTCCTTGATCAGCTGGAAGAGGCAGGTGCTAATTATCTTCTGTGTCAACTGGCATTTGGGGATTTGCCGCTGGATGCCTCGCTATACACCGCATCGACCATTCGATCCGAAATCATGGCTCGAGTTGCCGCATCGTGAATCCGTTGTGTGATTGGAGGAGCAGCGGCAGCGCTGCTGCTCATTCCGAAACGGTTGTGGGGGCCGGACTCTTGTGTCAGGCGTAAACACTAGGCCGGTGCTTGGTCGCCGACCGCGATACTGCAGCCCTCGCCCATTTCAGTCCCGATGACATTCCTGCCGCGACGGTTGCAGTGCCGCACTCCGCAAATTCCCCATACAGAAACAGACTTCTTGGCCTGCTCGACCAGCAGGATGGGTCCCTGCTCTCGCCGGATCTGGAGCACGTCGAACTGGCACTGAGCGATCGCCTTGAACAGCAAGGCAGGCCGATCAACTTCGTGTACTTCATAGAGGAGGGCTTCGGCTCTATCATCGCCAAAATGGCGCCCGGCCGGGATGCCGAAGCCGGCATTCTGGGCCACAAAGGCATGACAGGAACGGTTGTCGTCCTCGGCGACAATCTGGCGCCGCATGATTGCGTCGTCCAGCTCGCCGGAGAGGCGATGCGCATTCCGATAGCCCCCTTTCATGAGGCACTCGAGCAAAGTCCCACCCTGCGGCTGTTTCTTCTGCGCTTCGTGCAATGCCTGATGGTGCAGACCAGCTACACCGCTCTCACGCGAACGCCCGCCAGGGGCTCGAAAGCCGTCTCGTCCGATGGCTGCTGTTGTGTGAGGATCGCGCTGGCCCCGAGCTGAAACTCACGCGCGAATTCCTGTCGATCATGCTCGGCGTGAGGCGGCCGGGCGTAACCGTCGCCATCGAGGTCCTGGAAGGCAATGGCTTGATCCGCGCCACGTGCGGCAAGATCGTCATCCGTGATTGGGAAGGACTGATCAAACTGGCCGATGGCAGCTATGGCCCACCGGAAGCCGAGTACGAAAGGCTTATCGGTAGCAGTCCACTCCGCTGAAGGCTGTAGGGACCCTCGACAGCAGTGAGCCCATAGGAGATCACATGGCCGCCCTTTCCCTTAATTATTTTGACGTACGCAACAATGATCGGCTCTTTTCCGACACTGAAGGGACATGGTTAGCCGGCGGCATGGATTCCGTCAGGCTCGAGGCTTTCGCCGCGCTGACAGACTATGCGCGGGAAGTCACCCCCACCGTCATTTGCCGCCGCCTTACCGTTGAAGCCCGCGACGAAGACAGCAAGCCGCTCTTGGAAGCTGTTATGGACGTGGTCATCGGGGTCGTTTGTCTCAGACGACCCCGAACAGCCAAAGCGCTAAAAAAACGCCGAGCGCCAGCTCGGATGCCTTCCGGTGAACCGATCTGCGGGGCCGACTAGTCCTCTCGAACATCGGTCAGAGTGGCATGGCGCAGCCCGCCCTCGCCTTTCAGGAAGCTGATGTGGCCGACCAGGCCGGGCTTGATCCACTGCGCGTTCGGCTTCTTGATCGGAATTCCTTTGCGCGCCCGGCCGGGCATCCGGCGACGCGCTCGTAGAGCCGTTCCTTCATGGCGCGGTTCAGACCGATCACCGCGGCCCCGACATATTTTCGTGAGCCGTCGGCCTTGGCCATGAGAGCCATCGGCGCGGCGAGTAACCCTGAGGGTCTCGAGCTGCATCAGCATGGAGAGCCTGCCTATAACGGACCCCGTGCCGTCGTCGCGCTTTCCGAAGAAGTCGTCCGCCCACGGCAACCAGAGCGTCCTATCGAGGACAAAGCATGTTTGCCTGCGGCATTCTGAATCACATCCGAGACGAGGGTTGCCAGCTAATGGGTGGGCAGGCAGGGTGGCGCGCCAACGGCACACGGCCGCACGATGTAATGCAAATAGTACGAGGAAACCGATGCCCCCCATCACCCGTCGTCATGCCCTCTGCGCGCTCGCAGCCCTTTTTGGTGGAAAACACGCCCATGCTCAAACTTCTGTACAAGGCGGGCTCGATATCGTCCGCGGCAAGCGGACCACGTCTAAAGAGCATCCTTGGTACGTCGAACTCAATATTGTCACAGAGGATAAAATTGTCAGAGAGGATAAATCTTATCTATGCGGTGGAGTGGTGATCGGAGACCAATGGATCCTCACAGCGGCACACTGTTTAGCGGGTGCAACCAAGGTCGAGGCCTTTGTGAAGAATGGCGTTTCGTTAGATGTAACGGACTTTATTGTTCACGAAGAATATGTCGCGAAGACATTCAAACATGATCTGGCGCTCGTGCGGGTGCGCAGTACGCTACCCGCAGTGGCCATTCCCCTTGCTACCCCCCGGATGGACATTCCTAATGGCGAGCTCCTTACCGTGACGGGTAAGGGAGTTACACGACATGGTGGAGAGGAATCAGAAGAGCTCCGAGAGGGCAAGGTCCCATACGTCGACAACAAAACGTGCAGCCGCAAATATGGGGAGGAGATCTTTCCTGGGATGATGTGCGCCGGAACCGAAAGCGGCGGGACCGATCCTTGCCAAGGGGACAGTGGAGGTCCTCTGACCAAAGCCCATGGCAAAAACCCTATCTTGGTTGGAATTGTCTCGAGTGGGGCCGGTTGCGGAAGGACATACGGTGTGTATACGCGCGTGTCGTATTATCGCGAGTGGATCACGAAACATACCGGTGACTGAGGGGGCGAGTCGGGATGCGTGCAGGGTGGAAAGTTCACGTTGCCGCGTATCCGAACGCGCAGAATGTCCAGACTAATCGGAGTTCATCTAACAGGTATCCTGACCATGTCCCATGAAGGCTGTGCAGGCTAGGAAGCCCCGAGGCACCCGCGCCTGGCTCATCAGCGGAGCTGGGGGCTCTGATTAGACCCGCCGGAGATCAGGGCGGCGGGCTCTATCCAGCGGCACTGTATGACGCCAAGTCCAAACGCAAATTTGATGACGACGTGCGCGATAGCGGGCTTGGGGATTTTGTCGAGGCGGTCGAAGCCACCCCTCACGCCCTTGGCTAAGAAACCAAGCCTTCTTCAGCTTCCAAGAGACCGAGCACAGTGGTGCCAGAGTGGTCGGTCGAGGCATGCTGGCGAATGCG
Organism: Mesorhizobium sp. M1A.F.Ca.IN.022.07.1.1; assembly: GCF_003997575.1. NCBI lineage: Bacteria > Pseudomonadati > Pseudomonadota > Alphaproteobacteria > Hyphomicrobiales > Phyllobacteriaceae > Mesorhizobium > Mesorhizobium sp. M1A.F.Ca.IN.022.07.1.1. The sequence goes on along the minus strand of NZ_RZST01000002.1, from coordinate 58,639 downwards.
CGACAAAAGCAGCTTGTGGCCATAGAAGGCAGCGACACAAGCAAGACTGGTCGCCCCGCAATCGGTGATATCGCGCTGCTTAAACTTGCTGACCTTGCTTGACATGGCGGCTCGCTGACTGTCTGGAAATTGAAGATTAGTCGCCCGCGTAGAGCGGATTGAGCTAATCGTCGACTTTATCATAGAGGAGTTGCAGCAAAGTGCGGCCTGCAACGAGAAAGCGTGCCCAAACGGTAATGCCTTTCTTCAGGTGAGCGATGCCCCCGTTCTTAAGGACGAGTTGGTTGCGAGACAGCGCAAGGGGGACCTTGAAGAAGGGCTCCCGCCGTGGAGAATGGAGTCCTGCGCCACGTTGAGCACCTTGGCGTCAGTGACACCCCATTGATTGTAGTTTGTAGGCATCGATTTGGATATGCACCGACTGGCCCGGGTGCACAAAAGCGATGTCTTTGGGGGGAACGTAGATTTCCACCACCAGTTCGGTACCGGCGAAACCCAACCGACGTTTTGCCCGGCCTGTACGTAGCTGCCGGAAGTGAGGCCTGAGAATTGCTCAAGAGTACTGGGGCTCGAATATGAGTCAGATCCCGCTCGTTCTCGAGCTCATGCAAAGTGGCCGTGAGCTCCTTGAGGCGCAGGTTGATGTCGAAGAGTTGCTGGTTTCATTCGGCGATTTTTCGCCGGGCCAGGATCTCGCCCTGGAGCTCAATGTTGTGGAGGGCGAAAGTCTTTTCTTCAACAGTTTTCGCGGGCGCTGCAGAAGCCGAAAGCAGTCGCTTGGCACGGTCGAGTTCCGCTGCGGCATTGGTGCGGGCGTATTCGTTTTCCCGCAACAAGTTGAGGAAATGCGCGCGGTCAGCTTTGGCGGATTCGGTCGAGAGGCGGATCGGGTCCTTGGCCTGCGTGCCGGAGGAGATCAGGTTTTCGAGATCACCGGCAAGATCGCTCCTTGCGACCCATGCTCGCTCCAATCGGGCTGTGCGGAAATTCTCCCGGTTCACAAAATTGAGTCGCTGGAGTAGTGGGGGCGCAGAGAAATCTCCGGTCGCAGCCTTACCCGGTCAAAACAAGGATACCAATGATGAAGACTCTCGCCGTCTGCTCTGGCGGATTGGACTCCGTTTCCCTTGCTCACATGGTGGCAGCGGAGCACGAACTCACCGGCCTTCTATCTTTCGACTATGGCCAACGGCACAGGAAGGAATTGGGCTTCGCCGCTCTTTGCGCGCAGCGACTGAAGGTCCCGCACCAGATCATCGACATCGGCGAAATCGGCCGTGGCCTTTCCGGCTCAGCGCTGACCGACAGTGTCGACGTGCCGGACGGCCACTACGCCGAAGACACGATGAAGATTACGGTGGTGCCGAACCGCAATGCCATCATGTTGGCAATCGCCTTCGGTCTCGCCGCCGCCCACAACGCCGAAGCGGTGGCGGCGGCCATGCATGGTGGGGACCACTTCATCTATCCCGATTGCCGTCCGGCCTTCATTGAAGCTTTCCAGACAATGCAAGACCGCGCGCTCGACGGCTATGCGCAGATACGCCTCTATGCACCGTATGTGAATCTCGGAAAAGCTGACATTGTTGCGGATGGCGCAAGATACGGCACCCCGTTTGCCGAGACCTGGTCCTGTTACAAGGGCGGCGTGCGTCACTGCGGACGATGCGGGACCTGCGTCGAGCGGCGCGAAGCGTTCCATCTCGCCGGGCACGCTGATCCCACCGACTACGAGGACGCCGATTTCTGGCTCGAGGCGCTGCGCAGGAGGCGCGCGTAATGTTCCACATCAGCAAGGAATTCCACTTCTCGGCCTCGCATCAGCTCACCTCCTTGCCTCCCAACCATCAATGTGCGCGCCTGCACGGGCATAACTATGTCGTCGTAGTGGAGCTGTCGGCCAAGGAACTGGACGCCCACGGCTTCGTGCGCGACTATCACGATCTGGCGCCGCTCAAACGCTACATTGACGAGAGCTTCGACCATCGGCACCTCAACGACGTGCTGGGACATGAGAAGGTCACGGCGGAATGCCTGGCCAGACATTTCTATGAATGGTGCAAGGCACGTCTGCCGCAGACCGCGGCCGTGCGCGTTAGCGAAACACCGAAAACTTGGGCGGAATACCGTCCGTGACCGACATGCATCCCGTAATCCGTGTGAGCGAGATATTCGGGCCGACGATCCAGGGCGAGGGCGTGCTCATCGGCTTGCCGACGGTGTTCATCAGAACCGGCGGATGTGATTATCGCTGTTCATGGTGCGACAGCCTTCACGCGGTGGACAATCAGTATCGCCATGAATGGCTACCGATGCCGATCGATGCCGTGTGGCAAACCGTCCATGCGCTTTCCGGCGGCAGGCCGGTTATGGTCTCCTTGTCAGGCGGCAACCCGGCCATTCAGCCGTTCGGTCCCCTCATAGAACGAGGCCATCGCGAGGGCTATCGTTTTGCACTGGAAACGCAGGGTTCCGTGGTGAGGGAGTGGTTTGCGGATCTTGACGTGCTGACCCTTAGCCCAAAGCCGCCGTCCAGCGAAATGACGACCCGTTGGGCTGCGTTTGAGGCGTGCCTCGAAGCGGCGCAAGAGAAGCCGCAAATCGTGCTCAAGCTCGTCGTTTTCGACGAGAGTGACTATGCCTACGCCAAAGAAGTCGCGGCGCGATATCCGCACCTTCCGATCTATCTGCAACCCGGCAATCACACGCCGCCGCGCCCCGGCAGTGAAGACGCCTCTGTCGACTTGGACGGAATAATGATGCGAATGGAATGGCTTGTCGAAAGGGTGACCAGCGACAGGTGGTTCGAAGCCCGCGTGTTGCCGCAGCTGCACGTTCTGCTTTGGGGTAACAAGAGGGCGGTCTAGTCTGCGGCTTGCGTCGCACCGGAAGGCCGGGCTCCGACGGCTTGGCAGGCTCTCTTCGCGTGCCGAGTACAGCCGAGCTTTGTTCGCGCCAGCGGTCTCGCGATTGTGCGGCTGGAAACCGCCCGGACACCCGCTGCCGGCGTGTGTCACCTTGACTCCGATGAGCTGTCGTCACGCAAAGTTGAAATCCGCAAGAACTGGCCTTCTCGCCCCACCTGCTTGACTGTTTCCTCCGTCGCAAGCACGTCATCCCCTCATCCTTGTTCAGCTCTTATCGATGTATCTCATTGTCCGGCCTGACGCTCGACTGTCAGACACCAGAACGCCCAACGGGGCTGGCCCGCCGGTCAACGGCAGCTGCTAAACAGAACGGCGATGTGCATGGGAATGCATCCATTGCGTAAATGCCTTCCATAAAGAAGATCGATTTCCTCACTGGCCCAACGTGAAATATAGCAACGTCTTCGTGGCGTCGTCGGCTGCGTCAGGAGTAGCGATGAAAACGTATTGGGGTCGCCTGCGTCTCCTTGGGCGGCGAGTGTAAAGTGTAGCGATGCGGCCTCAGGCGCGAACGGCGAGCCGCGCAGTGATCACCTTCGCCTGTGCCTTTGCGGCGGGGGTCAAGCGCTGGTCTGCTCGAATTTTTATCGTCTAGCTGGTTGAAACTGCGTCCGTTGCGGGCTGCAGAAGCCGGCCGGCCGAGAAACGGCAGCCGCACTTATAAAAGCACGCCAAGGCATGCGGGCATCCGTCAGTTGCAAAGGACAATAGTGGCCGCGCCGATTGGCCATCACGGGTCCATTAGGGCAGCCACCAACATCAGTTCGCAAGAGGAGCAAAAGCAATATGTATCGTCGTCACCTGATCAAAGGGTTGGTTGCGCTCGGCGCATGCCGGATTTGCGTTCAAGCCGCCCAAGCGACCAGTGCCCATTGGGGATACACCGGTCCGGTCGGACCGGAGCACTGGGCTGATCTGGATAAGAAAAATTTCGTATGCTCTGCCGGCACGCAGCAATCGCCGATCGATATCAACAGCGCGGTCAAGGCGGATATCCCGCATATCGCCATCGGCTGGCACAAGGGCGGCGGCAATATGGTGAACAACGGCCACACCATTCAAATCAATATGCCACAAGGCAGCACGCTGACCCGCGGCGATCGTGTCTACGAACTGGTACAGTTCCATTTCCATGCGCCAAGCGAACATCACGTGGCGGGCAAGAGCTTCCCGCTGGAGGTGCATTTCGTTCACAAGGACACGCAAAGTGGTACTCTGGGCGTGCTGGGCGTCTTTTTAACGCCCGGCGCGACAAATGCCAGCTTTGCTGCCCTTGCTGCGGCCTTTCCCGAACTGCCGAATGGGGAGGTTACGATCGACGAGGTGAATCCCAACTGGCTTCTGCCAGCGTCGCTTGGCTATTGGACTTATGAGGGCTCACTGACGACGCCGCCGTGCGCCGAAAACGTCGAGTGGATGGTGGCGATGGAACCGGTTGACGTTGATCCGGCAGACATCCAGCGATTTACCTCACTTTACCCGTGAACGCGCGCCCTTTTCATTCACCCAATCGACGCTTCATCCTGCGCCAGAGTTGAGCGCCGCCCCAGCGGTTCCGCACGGTCCAACATTCTTGGCACAAATTGGCGCGAAGCCTCCTCTTCCGGTCTGGCGGTCTGACGGCGCTCCCCAAGCTGGCTAGTCTAAAGGATAGGGATTCGGTGCCGGCACCACTCGTCCCAAAGACGTCGCGGCGAGGTTTGTCTGCAACCCGGCAATCACACGCCGCCCCGCCGTGGCAATGAAGACGTCTCTGTCGAGTCCGACGGAATATGATGCGCATGGAATAGCTGGCCGAAAAGGTGACCAGCGACAGGTGGTTCGAAGCCCGCGTCTTGCCGCAGCTGCACGTTCTACTCTGGGGTAACAAGAGGGCGGTGTATACCTTCTCTTAGCTTCGCCGCCAACTACTCGGTTTTCCGAATTGCTCTCTATATTCTTGAAGGCGATGCGTTCGTTAAAGACATGTGCTGCGCACCTGGTGTAAAAGCTGCTCTCATCATGCAGAGGTCAAGTTGTAGCTGATGTTGCCCTTGATGCCGCAGCCTACCGCGGCGGGACCAAACTCAATGGCAAGCAGGCCGGCTAGGATCGTGCAGCCAGTCGCGAGCCTCGCCCACAACGGGGTCTCACGCGCATGATGGCGCCGGCCATGGGTTCGGCGGTTGTACTCATTGTCTACATAGCGCCGTTTGCCCTCGCTCTTTCTCCCCGCGGGGCAGTATGCCCATCTATCATGACCAGGTGCATATTAGCCCTATGCAGACAAGCGGGTGGCTACTTACATCGTGAGCGTTCTCGAGAAGCCGTAGTGGCGCACCGTGCTGACCAACAACGAAAAGGCGCAACCCTTTGCCCGCGCGTTCGGTTGCCGCTCACTCGTCATCTTCTGGCGGTTCTAGTTTGCCAACCGAAACCTCTAGCCTCGTGGTGCACTCAATAAGGTTAGCTAGCAATTTGGCATCAATGTCTGTGTGCCCCTCGTACTCGGAGAGGTTTCGCTCGTTGTGCGCTTTAGAAAAATCTGAATGTCAGCCTTGTCGGTTCCGACGGTATGAACGAGCGCTTGAAACACCGAAGTGCGATTGTCCGAGCGATAGCCTTCGCGGCGTAGGGCTGCCAGGGCAAGCCGATGCGCAGCTCCATATAAGAGAGTGAATTGGCTGTCGGGGTCGAGACCTTTCTGTGCGTCAGTTAAATTCTTGCGGGCGCCACCCAGCATGCCGTCATATTCGGACAGCGATGGGGGCTCACTTTTCATCAGCCCAATCTTTACGAGGTTGTCTAGTTCTTGCTTGCCCACGCTTGTAAATCTTTCTCCGAGCCGATGAGGAAAATCTTTGGAAGGGTACTTACCTTTCGGACAAACGACCCTTTCTGCGACGCCTTTCGTTGCCATTCCTCCGGCGACAGAAATGTCGGACTGACCTTTCGGCCTAGTCTCAGTTCCGCGTTTTGTGCGGCTGAATAAAGTTCAGAGAGGTTCAGGTTATCGCCGACCACCATCAAATCGATATCGCTGCGTTCTGTGTCCGTGCCTTTGGCGACTGAACCGTACACGAAGGCAGATTTGATCGAATGAAAGTGCGACAGCAATTCCCTTAGTGGCTCGGTTGGTATTTGGTTCTTAAGTGAAAAGTGCGCCGTGCTCTGCAAAGCAGGGGGGGCTGCGTTCTCAGGCCCCGCGCTAGTGCCGTCACGATGCGCCTTTAGGCGCTGGTATTCATCGACCGAAAGCAGCACAAGCCGTTCGCGGCCATTCTTGCTGATGATCACGGGTTCCGCTAGCGCCTTGTCCTGATACACCCCTAAGTTGCGCTGAAATTCAACCGAGCTAATGACCGACATAGAATTGTCCCGATAATCCGTTATATCCGTATAATACGTATCTTTTTGAAAATATCAATGATCTCGTGCTAAGGTACTGAATTATTTGCCTTCGATATAGCGCGTCGGCGGAACCAACTCGTAGACGGGCTATGAAAGGTTAAGCGCGGATGTCTATCGGCCGCCGGCGTTCCCGCTCCGCAAGCCTGCCTGAACTAATCCGCGCGGCGGTCAAGCCCCAGGCTCCTGCTCATCCAGCGACCGCAGGCTGGAAAGACAATAGCCGACGTCTTCCGATGGTCTCGCCATCAGCTTTGGGCTAGCTCCCCATTATCCCGCTTTCGAGCTCGACACAGGGCGGTTTCGATGGCGCACGACAATCTGTGTCGGCTTTGTCGTGTCCGTGACAGACGCCTGAAAGGCCCGCTCGCGCGTTTTGCCGCCGTCTAAGTGGCTGGAATTTAATAACGAAGTTTCTTCTCGGATCGGCCGATCACGCTGGTACGCTTTTTGCGATGCTTGGTGTGAGGCGGCACGAGCTGCCTATCGGCACTTGTGTCGCGGGCAGTCGCGATGATTAGAACGAAGGAAGGAAAGCTATTATGTCAGGTCTGCGTCAGATCGCCTTTTACGGCAAAGGCGGCATCGGCAAGTCCACCACCTCCCAAAATACGCTCGCCGCCCTTGTCGACCTCGGGCAGAGAATCCTCATCGTAGGATGCGACCCCAAAGCCGATTCCACACGCTTGATCCTGAATTCGAAAGCTCAGGATACCGTCCTGGATCTCGCCGCACAGGAAGGTTCGGTGGAAGACCTCGAACTCCAGGACGTGCTCAAGGTCGGCTACAGAGGCATCAAGTGCGTGGAGTCCGGCGGCCCCGAGCCGGGTGTCGGTTGCGCCGGCCGCGGCGTCATCACCTCGATCAATTTCCTCGAGGAGAATGGCGCTTATGACGATGTCGATTATGTCTCCTATGACGTCCTCGGCGACGTGGTATGCGGCGGCTTCGCCATGCCGATCCGCGAAGGCAAGGCCCAGGAGATCTACATCGTCATGTCCGGCGAGATGATGGCGCTCTATGCCGCCAATAACATCGCCAAGGGCATCCTCAAATATGCCCATTCGGGCGGTGTGCGGCTGGGCGGGCTGATCTGCAATGAACGTCAAACCGACCGTGAACTCGATCTGGCCGAAGCACTGGCTGGCCGATTGAATTCCAAGCTCATCCACTTCGTGCCCCGCGACAACATCGTCCAGCATGCCGAACTCAGGAAGATGTCGGTGATCCAGTACGCGCCGGACTCCAAGCAGGCAGGGGAATACCGCGCTCTGGCCGAGAAGATCCACGCCAATTCGGGCCAGGGTACGATCCCGACGCCGATCACCATGGAGGAGCTGGAGGAGATGCTGCTCGACTTCGGCATCATGAAGACCGACGAGCAGATGCTTGCCGAGCTTCACTCCAAGGAAGCGGCGAAGGCGGCGGCCCAGTAGTGACATTAGCGCTGCCATGAATCGGCGCGCCTTGCAGAGAACGGCGCCTATTCGTTGAGGCGTCACCCAACCTTGAAAGGGGACTCATGAGCCGGGAATACGAGAATGACGGTGCTCTTCATGCGAAGCTTATCGAAGAGGTGTTGTCGCATTATCCCGACAAGGCGGCGAAGCGCCGCAAGAAGCACCTCAACGTCGCAAAGAGCGGCAACGAGGCTGGCGGGGAAAGCGAGGTCCTTTCCGAATGCGACGTCAAATCGAACATCAAGTCCATTCCCGGGGTGATGACGATTCGCGGCTGTGCATATGCGGGTTCGAAAGGCGTGGTGTGGGGGCCAGTCAAGGATATGGTCCATATCTCGCACGGCCCGGTCGGCTGCGGCCAATACTCTTGGTCGCAGCGCCGCAACTACTACGTCGGTACGACGGGCGTCGACACGTTCGGGACAATGCAGTTCACCTCCGATTTCCAGGAGAAGGACATCGTCTTCGGCGGCGACAAGAAGCTGGAACAGATCATTGACGAGATTGAAGTCTTGTTTCCGCTCAACAACGGCATCACCGTGCAATCCGAATGCCCTATCGGCCTGATTGGCGATGACACCGAGGCGGTTTCTCGCAAAAAGACCAAGGAGTATGACAAGACGATCGTGCCGGTACGCTGCGAGGGTTTCCGCGGCGTCTCGCAGTCGCTTGGCCACCACATCGCCAATGATGCGATCCGGGATTGGGTCTTCGACAAAAAGGATGTCAAGTTCGAGGCCGGCCCCTACGACGTCAACGTCATCGGCGACTACAATATCGGCGGCGATGCCTGGGCCTCGCGCATACTGCTTGAGGAGATAGGGCTGCGCGTGGTCGGCAACTGGTCGGGTGACGCCACACTCGCAGAGATCGAGCGCGCCCCGAAGGCTAAGCTCAATCTTATCCACTGCTACCGGTCGATGAACTACATCTGTCGGCATATGGAGGAAAAGTATGGCGTCGCTTGGATGGAGTACAATTTCTTCGGTCCCTCCCAGATCGAAGCCTCTCTGCGCAACATAGCCAAGCATTTTGGGCCGGAAATCGAGGAAAAGACCGAAAAGGTCATTGCCAAGTACAGGCCGCTTGTTGATGCGGTCATCGCCAAGTACCTGTCGCGCCTGGAAGGAAATACCGTGATGCTCTATGTCGGCGGCCTGCGCCCCCGCCACGTCGTCACGGCCTACGAGGACCTCGGCATGGTCATCGTGGGCACCGGCTATGAATTCGCCCACAGCGACGACTATCAGCGCACCGGCCACTACGTGAAGAACGGCACGCTGATCTATGATGACGTGACCGGCTATGAGTTGGAGAAATTCATCGAAGGGATTCGCCCAAATCTGGTCGGCTCGGGAATCAAAGAAAAATACCCGGTGCAGAAGATGGGCATACCGTTCCGCCAGATGCATTCCTGGGATTATTCAGGCCCGTATCACGGGTACGATGGCTTTGCCATTTTCGCACGTGATGTGGATCTCGCCATCAACAACCCGGTCTGGGACCTATTCCACGCGCCTTGGAAAAGAAGCCGGGGCGATGAGCGGGCGATGGCTGCCGAATAAACATCTGCTTTAGCCCCAGTCTCCCACTGAGACGGTGAACTCCCGCGGCCTCTGATCCGCCGGAGCCTGGAACGTCTTGACGTCCTGAGCTGCCGTACCGCGCAGCCAGATGCAAAAGAGGTAATCATCATGCCGCAGTCGGCTGAAAAAATTCTCGATCACGCTCCCCTGTTCCGCGAGCCGGAATACAGAAAGATGCTCGCTGAGAAGAAGCTAAACTTCGAATGTCCGCACCCCGATGAGATCGTTTCCGATCAGCGCGATTTCACCCAGACGTGGGAATACCGCGAAAAGAACCTCGCCCGCAAAGCGCTTGTCGTGAACCCGGCCAAGGCCTGCCAGCCGCTGGGTGCGGTATTCGCTGCCGCCGGCTTCGAACGAACCATGTCCTTCGTCCACGGCAGCCAAGGTTGCGTCGCCTATTACCGCTCGCACCTGTCGCGCCATTTCAAGGAGCCTGCCGCGGCGGTCTCCTCCTCAATGACCGAGGATGCGGCGGTGTTTGGCGGCCTGAAGAACATGGTCGACGGGCTCGCCAACACCTACCAGCTCTACGACCCGAAGATGATTGCCGTGTCGACGACCTGTATGGCAGAGGTCATTGGCGACGACCTGCACAGCTTCATCCAGAACGCCAAGGACGAAGATTCAGTCCCGCGCGACTTCGACGTGCCCTTTGCCCACACGCCGGCCTTCGTTGGCAGTCATGTCGACGGCTATGACAACATGGTCAAAGGCATTTTGGAGCACTTCTGGAAAGGCCAGGAGCGTATGCAAGTCGAAGGAGCCATCAACATCATTCCGGGCTTCGACGGCTTCTGCGTCGGCAACAACCGGGAGCTCAAGCGCCTGCTCGATGTAATGGGCGTGTCCTACACATTCATCCAGGATGCCTCTGACCAGTTCGATACGCCTTCGGACGGTGAATACCGCATGTATGACGGGGGCACGAAGATCAACGAGGTGAAGAAGGCCCTCAACGCCGAGGCAACGCTTTCGCTGCAGCATCACAACACCCGAAAGACGCTGGGCTATTGCGAGGAGGTCGGGCAGGCGACGGCCTCGTTCCACTATCCGCTCGGCGTTCAGGCGACCGACGAATTCCTGATGGAGGTCGCGGCGATTTCCGGCAAGGAGATCCCCGAGGCAATTCGCCTCGAGCGCGGCCGACTGGTAGACGCCATGGCGGACAGCCAATCCTGGTTGCATGGTAAGAAATACGCCATCTACGGCGATCCCGACTTCGTTCACGCGATGGCCCGCTTTGTCATGGAGACCGGCGGCGAGCCAACCCATTGCCTCGCCACCAATGGCACCTCGGCATGGGAAGCCGATTTGAAGAAGCTGCTAGCATCCTCGCCTTTCGGCAAGGCTGCCCAGGTTTGGGCGGGCAAGGACCTGTGGGCGCTGCGCTCACTGCTCTTTACCGAGCCGGTGGACCTTTTGATCGGCAATTCCTACGGCAAGTACCTGGAGCGCGACACCGGAACGCCGCTGATCCGGCTGATGTTTCCGATCTTCGATCGGCACCATCATCACCGCTTTGCGCTCTTTGGCTACCAGGGCGCGTTGCGCGTGCTTACGACGATCCTCGACAAGATCTTCGACAAACTCGATCGCGAGACGAGCGAGACGGGTGTGACGGATTATTCCTATGACCTCACGCGCTAAGAGCCGTGGCCGGCTTTTCGCCGAGGCCATTCCTTGCCCAATGGACTGGGGAGGCTGAGCAATGTCCTCCCTCAGCGCCAAAATCAAGGACGCCTTCGATGAGCCCGCCTGCGATAAGAACCGTGGCAAAGATGCCAAGGCGCGCAAGGAGGGCTGCTCGAAGTCGCTGACACCAGGGGCGGCAGCCGGCGGCTGCGCCTTTGACGGAGCCAAGATCGTCCTGCAGCCGATCACCGACGTTGCGCATCTGGTCCATGCGCCGCTTGCCTGCGAGGGCAATTCTTGGGACAACCGTGGTGCGGTTTCGTCAGGACCGACCTTGTGGCGGACAAGCTTCACGACCGACCTCACCGAACTCGACCTGGTGATGGGGCAGGGCGAGCGGAAACTCTTCAAGGCGATCCGCGAGATCAAGCACACATACGCGCCGCCGGCGATCTTCGTCTACTCGACTTGCGTAACGGCGCTGATCGGTGACGACATCGAGGCCGTGTGCAAACGCGCCACGGAAAAGTTCGGTTTGGCCGTGGTGCCGATCAATGCGCCTGGCCTGGCAGGCTCCAAGAACCTCGGCAACAAGCTCGCCGCCGAGGCGTTGCTCGATCATGTCATCGGCACGGTCGAACCCGACGACTCTGGGCCCTACGACATCAACATCCTTGGCGAATTCAACCTCTCGGGCGAATTCTGGCTTGTAAAGCCGCTCCTCGATCGGCTCGGGATCCGGGTGCGCGCCTGCATTCCCGGCGATGCGCGTTACCGCGACATTGCTTCCGCGCACCGCGCCCGGGCGGCAATGATGGTGTGCTCGACCGCGCTGATCAGTCTTGCCCGCAAGATGGAGGAGCGCTGGGACATCCCGTTCTTCGAGGGCTCCTTCTATGGCATCTCCGACACATCGCAAGCTCTTCGCAACCTTGTCAGGCTGCTGGTGAGGAAGGGCGCCGATCCGGAGATCCTCGAGCGCACAGAGACGCTAATCGCGCAGCAGGAGGCGATCGCGTGGAAGAAACTCGAATCCTACCGGCAAAGGCTCCAAGGCAAGCGCGTGCTGCTCAACACAGGCGGTGTGAAGTCCTGGTCGGTTGTCCATGCGCTGATGGAGATCGGAATCGAGATCGTCGGCACCTCGGTCAAGAAATCTACGGTGCAGGACAAGGAGCGCATCAAACAAGTTCTCAAGCACGACAAGCACATGTTCGAATCCATGGCTGCGCGCGAGCTGTACGCCATGCTCTCTGAACACAGGGCCGATATCATGCTGTCGGGCGGTCGCACGCAATTCATTGCGCTCAAGGCCAAGACGCCCTGGCTCGATATCAACCAGGAGCGCCAGCATCCTTATGCCGGCTATGACGGCATGGTGGAACTCGTACGCCAGATCGACCTCGCCATTCACAATCCGATCTGGTCTCAGGTGCGCCAGCCGGCCCCGTGGGATTGCCAGCCTGATCTGATAGGCGAATTGCCGTGCACGAGGAACGAGACCGCGTACCTGTTTGATGAATTCGCCTGCGCGACGGCACACGAGTGTTGAGGCGACCGATGGCCCGCATCCTTCTCCAGAGCAAATCGGCTGCGGTCAACCCGCTGAAGTCGTCGCAGCCGCTGGGTGCCGCCTTTGCCTTTCTTGGCGTCGACGGTGCGATGCCGCTGTTCCACGGCAGCCAGGGATGCACAAGCTTTGCGCTCGTTCTCTTCGTGCGGCACTTCAAAGAAGCGATTCCCTTGCAGACTACGGCGATGGATGAGGTGGCGACCATCCTCGGCGCAGCCGACCATCTGGAAGAGGCGATCCTCAACCTCAAGAACCGCACGAAGCCAAAGCTGATCGGGGTGTGCACGACCGCGCTCGTGGAGACGCGTGGCGAAGATTGCGCGGGTGATATTGCCAACGTCAAGCTGAAGCACACGCAAGAGCTTGCGGGTACGGAGGTCGTGCTGGCCAACACGCCGGATTTTGACGGCGCGATCGAAGAGGGCTGGGCCAGGGCAGTCACCGCAATGATCGAAGGGATTACACGCTCGGGCGAACGGGCGCGGCACCCGATGAAGATCGCAATCCTGCCCGGATGCAACCTCACTGTCGCCGACGTCGAGCATATGCGGGACATGGTTGAAAGCTTTGGGCTCAAGCCGGTTATTCTGCCCGACATCTCAGGCTCGCTCGACGGTACGGTTCCTGACCGCTGGGTAGCGACCACATACGGCGGCACCAGCGTCGAGGACATTCGCGAGTTGGGCACGGCCATGCAATGCATCGCCATCGGTGAGCACATGCGCCGCCCGGCGAAAGCGCTGCTCGGGTTGACCGGCGTGCCTTACGTGTTGTTCCAGTCACTGACTGGGCTGCAGGACACGGACCGCTTCGTGTCGCTGCTGTCTTCGATTTCGGGCGCGGCGGTACCGGCCCGCGTGCGCCGGCGCCGGGCGCAATTGCAGGACGCGATGCTCGACGGACATTTCCATTTCGGCGGCAAGAAAATTGCCATCGCTGCCGAACCAGACCAGCTGTTCCAACTTGCAACCTTCTTTGCTGGCCTCGGCTCCGAGATAGCCGCGGCCGTCACAACGACCGACAGGTCTAAAATTCTCGAGAAAGTCCCGGCGGTTTCGGTTCAGATCGGCGATCTCGGCGATCTGGAAAGTCTTGCCGTCGGTGCTGACCTGCTTGTCACGCATTCGCACGGGCGCCAAGCATCGGAGCGGCTCCGAATTCCGCTCATGCGCATCGGGTTCCCGGTCTTCGATCGACTAGGCAGCCAGCACAAGCTCGCAATTCTCTATCAGGGCACCCGCGACCTGATCTTCGAGGTCGCCAACATCTTCCAGGCCAACCAACACGCGCCCACTCCTGAGGCGCTTGATCCACTCCGTAATCGAGAAATATCACATGAACGCTGTTCGCCGCCTCTCGCTGGTCAGTAATGAGGTTTTCGCCCCGATGCCTGAACGACGTGCGGGCGCATTGCGCGTTGCGATCGCCACTCAGGACATGCAGAACCTCAATGCCCATTTCGGGTCGGCCAGGCGCTTTGCTGTCTACGACGTGACGCGCGAGGAATGGAATCTCGTCGAAGCCGTGGCCTTCGATGACGTTTCGGATGAAAGCGGGGAGCATCGGGCCGAGGGCGATGACCGCATCACGCCCAAGGTGGATGCGCTCAAGGGCTGTCAGATCCTGTTTTGTCTGGCAATTGGCGGCCCTTCGGCAGCCAAGCTTGTCGCGGCAAAAATCCACCCGATCAAAGTGGCGGAGCCCCAATCGATCCCACAGGTGCTCTTGCGCACGCAGATGATGCTCAGGACGTGTCCTCCGCCCTGGCTGCGCAAGGTGCTGGCGCGAGCGGGCATTGCCGAAAAGAAACCGTCCTTCGAGGACGAGGACTGAAAAGAGGAGGACGCCAATGCCTGACCCCGCAATCCCCCCAGCTGTCGCCGAAGACGAGGCGGCTCTTTGCACCCCGTTCGTCAAATGCCTCGTGCGGCTGATCCGTTCTCAGGATTCCTATGGCTCGTGGGAACGCAAAGCGGACGCTGAGCTGCTGGGCGACTTCATCATTACCAAGGAACAGCGCCGAGGGATCCCAATCATCGGAGATCCCGATCCCGACGTGCTGTGGAGGCTCGACAAGTACTACGCCGCCATCGGGCTTGCGATCGAGGAGCGCTGCGGCCTTATGGCATCGCCGATGATCCAGGTGAGCCATGAGGGTTTTGGTCGGGTGCTTTTCACGACCGGACGGCTGGTCGTTTTGTCCAAAACGCTGCGCGATGTCCACCGGTTTGGCTTCGAGACGCTCCTGAAGCTCGCCACGGCCGGTACGAAGCTGGTCGACGATGCGATTTCAGTCATCGAAACCTTTCCCCACGTGGCGCTGGCATGATGGGCGCGATTTTCGAGAAAGGCCATCATGACGGACCCGAGAAACTATGTTGGCCAGTCCCCTCGATCCAGGGGCTCGAGGCCGACCAGGTTGTTGGGGTATCGCCGATGAAGAAGCCGCTGGTCCTGATCTGCTCGCAAGATGCCGAGTTCTATCTGCTCTACAGCCACATACTGGAGGTGGACGGTTTCAGCAGTGAGACGGCAGACGGCGCGAAGGCTGCGCTGGCCTTGGCCGAACAACGGGAGCTTCAGGCCGTAGTGCTGGATTGCGACCCAGCCAGCATAAACGGGTCCGCAATTTGCGCCCACCTCAAGCGGGAACCGCGCACCACCGACCTGCCCATCATCGCCCTGATCGCGCCTGGCGCCGAGCACCAGCACCTCGATCTCTTGAAGGCAGGCGTTGAGAGCTTTGTGCGGCCGGTGGCTCCGGCCAAGCTGCTCGACTGCCTGCGGGCGAGGCTCGGGCTGACCAAGCGTGGTCCGAACGGGGTTGAAAACGACAGTTGGATTTGTTGTGGAGGCCTGGAGATGAAGCTCGATGCCCATCGGGTTCGCGGTAATGGCCACGACATCCATCTCGGACGGATCGATTTCAACGTGCTGCGGCTTATGATTGAGGCCCCCGGCAAGGTCTTCAGCCGGGACGAGCTTATCGGGGCGGCCTGGCTGCCCAACATTCATGTCGGTGCACGCACCGTCGATGTCCATATCAGCCGAATCAGGAGGGCGCTGAAAACGGCCTTGCCCGGCAGCGTCATTCGCACCGTCAGGTCGGCCGGCTACTCGCTCGAGAAGCCGGACGACTGAAATCGGTGGTCGAATGTGGTGCCGCTCTCTCTTCCTCCTGAGAGCGGTGTTGCCGCTTTGAGACGCTCCTAACGAAGACCAGGAGAAGCAGGCAAATGGAATTTAAAAGCATATTCAGTGTGACGGGTGCTGATCATTCTGATGAGGACCTCACAACAGCTGCCGGACTGTGTGCCGAGGTCGGCGCGCACCTATCGGTACTCATTATACCGCCTCCATTGCTCTTGATGTCGTCTCCGCCCCCCGAATGGAATACAGGACGTGCACAGGCAATTGCAGTACCGAACTATCGATTTCAGCAAATCGAGAAATTTTCACAGGACGTGACCAGAATGGAAAGACGGTCCGCGGATATCCTCAAACGGCTGAAAGCTATGTCGCTTTCCTGTGACGTTGACACCGACTATTGCGATCCGGCTAGCCTCGGTGAAGTGGCGCGACAGCGGGCGCTCTGCGCTGACCTGACGATCGTTGGAGCGGACCTCCTCAACGATGAGACTCTCGGACCTCCTGTTGTCAACGGCTGCTTGTTCGATAGCGGAAAGCCGGTGCTCATCGTGCCGAAGGGCGCTAAGGCGACCCTGTCGCCTCGACGCGTGCTGGTCGGCTGGGATTCGCGCGTAGAGGCCTCGCGTGCGGTTCGGGAAGCTCTTAGTCTCCTATCCGCTGCTGAGGAAGTTTGTGTCGCTATGGTCGATCCGAAGGCGCAAAACAACGGGAAAGGTGCGCAGTCTGGAGCAGACATCGCTGCCTATCTTACTCGGCACGGTGCTCGGGTCTCGGTTGACCTGCTTAAGAGCGCCGGTAAATCGGCGGCCACAGTGCTGACGCAGCACGCGGCCGACACCTGCGCCGACATGATAGTCATGGGTGCTTATGGCAGCCGTGGGCTGCGTGAGCGGATTTTCGGCGGTCCGCCGAGCTGGAGCTTTGAGAAGACCACATTGCCGCTGTTTTTGGCTCGCTGATCAGTTCCGTAGCAACACCGATCAGGTCGTAGGACCGCCAACCAGTCCGAAGTCGTCGTCGGTTACCGGTCGGATTGCGGAGACATGGCTGGATCCGCGAACATCTTGCGACGCTTTTCAGAGCCAAACCGGACGCCTCGACTGCTTCAGGACGCTCTCGTGCATCCAACTCGTGCGAGATCGTCTGTAACGGGCAGTAAAGACGAACGGCTGCAGCAGACCGCAGCCAAGCCACAGGGCGGGTGTACCAGGGGACCCCCACCTCGGGGCGCGAACCCTGTTGGCCCCTGATCAGTACCCGGACGCGGGTCAAATCGGCGGCTGCCCCCTGTCAGGCCTGCGGTGTGCAAGGGCCGCTGCCGCGGAGCTTCCTCTGCCCGATCGTCGGGCGTGCGACAATGTCGGGTTCCAGACGAGCTGGAATTACGCGAACTCGTTGGTTTGACGTTTTCTTTATCCGGCACGCTGCATGCATGGGAGTCTACGAACGCATTACGAGCCGTTATCCATGGTTACGCCCCTCGAAGAAAGAGCCGCTTCCGTCGTAACCGGGAAACAGCCAATCCTGGGGTGGAGGCAGCCGCTAGGAGCCGCCGTAAAATCCGGAGAGCTGCGCGACAGCATCACACGCTTTCCTTCCGCTCTTGGGTTCGGATGATGCGGTGCCCGCTGTCGATGTCGCCCATTGAGCCCAAGATCTGGAAGGCCGCGCAGGCCTTTTGCCTTCCTCTCAGTCGGGACCGCGGCTCAAGGATGCCTGTGAGGTTCGCAATGCTCAATGCCTGGCGGTCGCCGCGCACATGCCGCTGAGTTGGAAAACACTCCTAGAGGAGCAAGGATAAGTGGACCTCTTTTGCATTGGTATCGGTGCTGGGCCGTCTAATTTGAGCCTTGCGTGTCAGATACAGGAAGAGATTGCGCAAGGGGCACTGTTCCTGGATCGGCAGGTTGATTTCCGCGGACATCCAGGCAGCGCTTTCGATTGCGCGGAGCTCCAGGTCGGCCACTTCCAGGATCTGGTTACTCTGGTCAATCCGCGATCAGCCTACACATTCGTAAACTACCTCCACGAGAACGGGCGTCTTTACCATTTCCTCAATGCGCAATTTCACGGGGTGCTCAGAGCCGAGTTCGCTCAATATCTCAACTGGGCGTTCCAGAAGAATCCGCTTGTCCGTGGCGGCGAGGCCGTTCGCGAAATCCGCTTTGACGGCGAGTTTCGCGTGCGGACGGACAACGCGGTCCTTGATGCGAGAAACCTCGTCATCGACATAGGCAAGCAGGCGCAAATTCCGCCTCAGTTTCATGGCTGGACTGGACCCAACCTGTTCCACTCATCTGAGTTGGCCCACATCAATCCTGAGGTGCAAAAAAAGCATGTCTGCGTTGTTGGCGGCGGACAGTCGGGAGCCGAGCTGCTGCTGCACCTTGTCGGCCGGCCGAAAGAACGGCGGCCCGCGGCGATCACTTGGGTCTTGACGCGCGAGATGCCTTTCGACGACCACCCGTTCACAAACGAGCTGTTCACGCCTTGCTTTTCGGATCGTTTTGCGGCCATGAGCGAGGTGCATCGCCAGCTGTTCCTGCGGCGTTTCGCGCTTGCCTCCGACGGGATTTCAGAAAGCACGTTGCGCGCGGTCTATCAGGCGCTCTACCACCACGCCTTTCTCGAGCCACACCAATGCGACATCACACTGCGGCCAAGTTGCAACGTGTCGCGCTGCATCAACGCAGGGGCGGGGCACAGGCTCACGCTGCAGCGCGGCATGGATAACATCGGAGAAGTAACCGCGGACATCGTCATCCTGGCCACGGGGTACGAGAACGCGCTGCCGGACTTCCTGGAACCGATCGCAGATCGCCTCGAGCAGATCGGCAATGAGCTCGCCACCGGCGAGGATTTTTCGGTGTACTGGGACGGACCGCGAGACAGACGCCTTTTCGTTCAGAACGCCTGCCTTGGACAGCGCGGGCTGGCTGATCCGAACTTTGGCCTGCTGGCCTGGCGAGCGCGCCGCATCCTGGACAGCCTTCTGGGGCGCCCGCCATGCACCAATCCCGAGCATCTGGGCTTCATCAGCCGTACGTTGATCGAGCGCCGGCCCGACCTCGTAGCCGAAGAAATGGGCAGCGGGATATAACTGGTCTACTATTGTTCATTGGCGGTGGCATCCAGGGAATGATGTACGCCTTCGTTGCGGCGAACGCGGGAGCCTTAGCCCAGATCATCTTGACCGAATAAGCACTCGGGCCCTGAGGCACATCGTATATTCTGCGGACGTTTCCCCTACGCTCGTTAAGTCCTTACGTTCACTCGAAAGAGTGCGGTAGCCTCAGCGGCCATGGCTGAGCCCGCGCTCAGCGGGGAGGGTCCTTGCCTTTGGCGATGCATGTCGTGGCTGGACCCGGTGAGTTAGGTGAGTCCGGCCCGGTCTACCCAGCCCCTGCGCCCGCCCCGAAGCCGCTCGCCCGCTCAGCGCTATCGAGGGGGCGCTCGCGCGGCTTCGCTGACCGCCGCGTTACAGCGTAAGGACGCGACCCCAGTGAAGGCATACTCCAGTGTCGCCAATCCCGTTTGGTTGGCCCGCCGCAAGCCGGTCTTCCAACCAAAGGCCGAACTCGCCAATTCGCCAGCCAACTCCACCAACGATTGTCTAAATCCGCTACCCAGGGCGGTTCGCTCGGGCTCGCTTGCTTGAGCACGGCACAGACGGGATCGCGAGCATGATGCCGCGGAATGGGAACGCATCATGCTTGGGCACGAGGGCCCGTGCCAACGCGCATCGCGCCAATCGGCGTCGTCACGTCCGAGATTCAGCACCGGCTGCTCGGCGCTTTTACGCTCGCATCATGGGCCGGCATGCCGCTGGCGATCCATGACGCGATGCCGCCGAGGCTGCTAGTTCATGGAAAGCGATAAGCACTAGATTAATGGGCAACCTCGTCGGGACCGAAAAGGGCGCTAAACCGGCTGGCTAGATCGATCCAGGGTGCCGCGTCTCCGCGCTCTGAAGCTATTCGAACGACCGTCGCCAGATAATCGGTAAAAGCCTTCAGTCTGATGGCGCCTTGCTCAGAAAGGTGGTCAATGGCGTCAAGCGGCTGGTGAACGGCAGCCAGCATATGTTGCACCAAAAGCAGTGAGGATGGGCAAGGGCAGTCGCTCTTACTCGCGAGGCGCCTGCACTCGCTGCAAAGCGGCGGAATGTCCTCTAAGGCTAGGTCGCCGGAAAGCCGTTGTATGAGATTGTCAGTGGCGTTCCACAAATTCGCTCGCATGCAGAACGGAATGCAGCGTGACCCCATGTTGGGCTAGCAGCGCCGTAGCTCCCTCGTCGCGGTCCACGAGGCAAGCAGCGTCACCTACAATGCCCCCGGCGCGGCGAACCTCTTCAATCGCCTTCAATATCGACTTGCCGCTTGTGGCAACGTCGTCAACGATCAGGACGACTTTTCCCTCGAGATCTTCTTTGGGCCCAAGACCTTCAATCACGTCCCTTGTGCCATGAGGCTTTGGAGTCTTGCGAACGAAGATCGTGTTTATGGGTTTGTTCATCGCCGAGCTGACAGCTGCCATCGATCCGATTACGGGGACCGCTCCCATTTCAAGGCCGCCGACGTACTCTGCTTTCACTTGCTCAGCGATTTTTAGGAACTCAAGAGCGGCAAGTTGCGCGCCTCGCGCCATCATCATGGTAGGCTTCATATTGAAATAGATGTCGCTCTCTATGCCCGACGAGAGCGTGTAGCGTCCGGATCGAAAAGAGCGCTCACGGACGATTTCGCGGAGTTCGTCCTTGTCGTGTTGGCTGGAATCAACTGGTCTGAATTTTGCCAGTGCCGCCATAGATCAGACCTCGCCCTAGGGAAAAAATTGGGTGCGGCATGCACCTAGTCACTACCGCTATGTGACTTATGCAAGTGTTCGCGGGGTGTGTCAATTAATGTCAATACCGGTGCGACCGTTTCGCGCAGATTTTTCCATTATCGTTATTGGGTGCCTAAAGCGTGATCACGGGTTTCCCTACGGCTGGGTAGCGTTGGCTACCCGCCCTTGCCCGATCTCGGCAGGCACGGCTTTTCTCGATGCGGGCCGTCTCTTTGAGGATTTGGGCGTTTCATCCTCGTCCGCTCGAGTTCCGCCTCGCTCGGCCCCGTTTGCGCCAGCTTCTTAACCAGGTTGCGCATGAGGTGAGCGTTTCGGCCGCCATGTCGGCCCGTGTCGCTCTTGTGATGACGAGTGGGCAAGGCCGCGCTTTTCGTGCAACCTCCTCGTAGAGGCGCGAGAGGTAAAGTTCGAGCCGCCGAGAATTTTTGTCATCAGCACCGCGGCGCAACATTTCGGCTCGCTTCATCTGACGACGGTAGAAAGCAAAGTTCAAGGTAGGTCGTAGTCCACCTCCCTGCCGGCCGAGTCTTTACGGCGATATCGGCGACAGGGGCGAGCGTCTGCCTCTGAGGCAGACGCCGAACAGCAGGCCGAGCCTTACACTGATTTTGGTGACATTGAGTTCGCCGACACCCGTGAGATGGAGCCTATCACGGGCGGGAAGCGCCTTGTGGCAGAACTCGACAAGCGGCGCTACGTTCTGGACGCCGGCGTTGCTGACAGGACATCGAGGCGCTCGAAGGTTTCGATTGCCTGCATCAGCCGCGTTCCACCTGCCTCTCACCCTGGCAACCATTTTTCGTCAATCGATCGATCCCGGACGCCGTTGTTGGACTTCGCTGTGATCAAGATCCGCGGACCACTCTTGCTCCCTCGCGGGCGAACCGCGCTTTCCTTGCCGACCCCGCTCGCGGCTTCGGCGATCACCGCCACCTTGTCGATAAGCCGGCCACCGGCTCCCCGTCGCGCTGGTTCAATAACATATCATTGTGAAAGTTCATGGTTTCTTCCTTTCCGATGGCGAGGCTCGGCTTCCGCGAGATAGTCGTGGACGACCTTCCCGAGCGCGAGCGTGAGATCGGCG
The DNA here is from genome assembly GCF_003997575.1 of Mesorhizobium sp. M1A.F.Ca.IN.022.07.1.1. Taxonomy (NCBI): domain Bacteria; kingdom Pseudomonadati; phylum Pseudomonadota; class Alphaproteobacteria; order Hyphomicrobiales; family Phyllobacteriaceae; genus Mesorhizobium; species Mesorhizobium sp. M1A.F.Ca.IN.022.07.1.1. The sequence goes on along the minus strand of NZ_RZST01000002.1, from coordinate 36,989 downwards.
ACGAGGTGTACGGCCGAGACTACTTCCAGCACCGGCAGTTCGGCGACGGGGGCAAGCGCATGCGACCAGAGGTTCAGGGCTGCCGGGCCGGTCCAGGCGCCTCTCAGATCGATGTCCTCCAGGTGGTATTCCACGAGTTCGCAGATGCGCGGCGTGCCGTCGACATGCGGGATGACTTTGAGGAGGAAGTTCGGGTCGGCGAGCGAGGCCTTAACGCTCGCAAGGTCCGCGGCCCGGTGCTTGTAGCCCATCGTACCCGTCGCGACGCGGACCGGGCCGTAGTCCAGCGTGCCAACAAGCGTGTCCGTCTCTGTTCGGAGCGTTGGGCTGGCGAGCTTCTTGGGAAAGCCCCACAACTCGCGTCCGCCCGCTGTCGGCGGATGGTCGTCGAGAAACATGCAGTGGGTGTAGCTCCCCATGCGGCCGCAGAAGGAGACAGGGATGACCTGTCCGCTTTCCGTGTAGTCGCCGAAGCCCGTCGAGTCCGGCATGCGAATGAACTCGAATTTGACCAGAGGCTCGCACACCTGAAGCGGCTCCGGCACAAGGTCGCGCAGTTTGCGGATCGGTGCGATATGTGATGATCAGATACTCCCGGTTGCTGAAGCGATATGGGCCGGGTGGGTAGGCCGGGCTGGTCAGGGGCATGGCGAAAGCTCTCCCACGGACGGTATCTTGGTGCATGTTTGAAATTCCTTTGTGCTGGCTCAAGTGGGCTTAGATGGGTCTCGATGATGGCGGCGAGGCTCTCCGAGGTGCCTTCGTTAGCCTGGATGCATGGCGTGATCGCGCGTAGCCATTTTGCGCTGGGCAATTGCCTCGGGGCGCACTCATTGTATGGTCGCGGACGCGGTTCCATGGGTCCGGTTGTGGTCGAGAGGCAAGATTCGAGGTAAAGTGATTTTGTTCCTCATTTGAAGGCGCTGCTTCCCGTCTGCTCTCGTGGTAGGAGGAAGTGGAGTGGCGGCCAGCTCCGATTTCGCCTCATGGCGGGGTTTGCGGATCAACGCGCACGCGCCATGCCAAATGAGAATCGTTCGAGGCAAAGCGATAGATCTTGCTCAGCTACGTTACGCCTCCGACGTTGTCGGACATCGGATAGCGCCGAACAGGACCGCTTGCGGATTGGGAGGACGTCTCGTTCTTTTGCGCAAGAGGACCTCCGCCCCTCAGGCAAATAGCTCCGACCGGGGCGCTATGCTTCACCACCGTCGGCCCGGGAAGTAACGCTCTTTATGCCGAGGTGTTCTCCCACTGGACGCCGCGCATTCGCCATCATGTGAAAGAGTTCTACTGCTCGACGACCAGAAATTCTCGACCAGCCGGGCCATGCGGCTAGGGCAAGGAGGCTCTGGGCCCAAAGGCAGGTTGACGTCGTGCGTACCCATTCGGCGCTGGTACGCCCGCAAGGTGAGCTGGACGCGCTCCGCCGGGGGAACGAGACATTTCAAGGGATCTTGCGATATCCGTCCTGTTACCCTCGCCGTCTTTACCGGTGTGGTTCGAGGCGCTAGTCAGCGTGACGCGCCTTGCATAGTGCCCGATCACCCGAGAACGCCTGTGATCCATCGCGAGGAAATACAGCGGACCTCATTTGCTGGCAGAATGCCTATCCGACCCAATCGTACCTTCTAATGGCGGCTGGCTATCCTGCGGCGCAGATTACTGCAGTCGCGCTCGAACGTGGGCAGGTAGCGTCGCTCGACGCCTGGCTGCAGAAGTGGAGGCAGCGAAGGGCATCCGATACATTGGTGCAGCATTACGTGCTGTCGGGGCTCAACGCCGCGCTGATTGAGCCCAATGCCGCCGACTTGGCAGCCGCGTGGTGATTTATGTCCACGAGGCAAGGATCCACACGCGGCGGTGGCGGCACGAGGACCAAGCCGCCCCGCACTTTCGACCCGGCGCCAAAGTGCCACTGCTCGAGGACGCCGAGGCCAGTCTAATCACAGGCGAGCCGTCCAAGCTCTCACCTGTCCTAAAGCGGCTGGCTCAAGAGGGCGAAACCCGACAGCGGCAGAAGACATGTCAGGTTCACGACTATCGGCCGTGTTTGGGCTCGTGGAGAATTTTCAAAGCATTCCCCGCCGCTTACCGGAGCTGAGAGGGGTTGGCACGCCCATTGCTGCTTGATGGGCGGCAACACTGTGAGAGGGCTGAATCGCATGCAAACGCGCAAGACGAGCGATGGCTTCCTGATCCGTGTGTTGCGATTCTGACAGAGAAACCAACTACGCATAAAAGCCACGAAAGGTGTGGGTAGCTTTGGATAAGAACATCATGGAACCGCGTATGGGGTCCCCGGCTCCTCCGATCAAAGTGGAGAACTGGCTGCGTGGCGAGCGCGTCACGAACTTTAAGCCCGGCAAGGTCTACCTCGTTGAATTTTGGGCGACTTGGTGCGGACCATGTGTCGACGCCATGCCCCATTTGATTGAACTGCAGGAGAAATATAAAGACAGCGGATTTGAGATTATCGGAGTCGCAGCTTGCGAACAGGCTGCAACCGCGGACGAGGCGCGGACCAACGTGGATGCCTGGCTGACCGAGAAGTTCCCGAATCTGAATTATCGTATCGGGTTCGATTACATTGGCGAAATGAACAAGCTCTGGATGGATCCCAGCTCTTCGATTGGGATTCCCACCTCGTTCGTGGTCGACCGCGACGGCCACATCGCTTTTATTGGCCACCCGGCGGAACTCGATGACGTTTTGCCGAAAGTCCTTAACGGCAGCTGGCGCAGCAGCTATGAAGCGAAAGCCGCCGATGCAAAGCGCATCGCGCATAACCAACTTGCAGCGCGCGAAATGTCGCTTACCCGGCCGATATACGCCAAACTTAGGCCGGCGATGCAGGACAAGGATTGGAACGCGGCACTATTGGCCATCGAAGAAGGCCTCGCCGTGATGCCAGAATCTTATCATTTTCGGCAGATTCATGCGGATCTTGTGCTTCACAAGCTGCGCGACATCAAAACCGGCTTGCCGCTTATGCGCCAATTGGTCGAGGACGCGATCGACAAAAAGTTCGAAGCGATGTCTTGGATGGTCATGGCGCTGAACCAACTCTTCGATCCCACGATCGACAACTCCCATCTTCCGCATGATGATCGCTTTGCGATGGGCAACGAGCTCTCAGAACAGATCCTGGAACTTAATCCTCCGCAAGGCGACGGGCCCCTTAAGTTCCGTTGGTACATCCCGGTCGCTCAGTATTATTACGAGAGCGGCAACAAGGATCGCGCGATCGAGCTGATCGAGGTAGCAATCAAATCGCTGGACCACCCGGAGCCAATGCCGGACCACACCAAACAGCACTACCTCACCCCGTTGCTTCAAGCCCTGGCCAACTACACGGGTGAGCCCGCCTGTCACGCAGATATCTGTGTGGCTCCGCAAAATAAGGCTTTCGAAACTCAAAACGCAGTCACTTCCTGAGCAAAGTTCGCGAAGGGGATGACAATTGGAATTGAACACTGGCCAATCCGCCCATCGAGGCTCGCTTCGCAGCAAGTATGTCGATGCAGCAAGGGCGGGCGGCTTGCGGCAGGTTGGATTTCAATTGCGTTGACCACCGGTCGGATCGCGGCGCAGACGATGTGCGCCGCGAATTCGCGCCGTAGGTCTCGCACTCGTGGACATGTCGAGGTCGGCCACGGGGCACTCTTGGTTGGGGTTGACCCGCCCAAGCCATTCGTCGGCCACGCAAGTGGGCCCGGAGTGGGCATCGCAGGAAAAGGAAACCGTCCCTCGAAGACGAAGACTGAAATGAGGAACAACGAAATGCCTCATGCACCGGTTGGCCCTGCTGTCAACAAGGACGAAGAAGCCCTTGCTCGCCCGTTCGTCAAATGCCTTCTGCGGCTGATCCGTACTCAGGATTCCTTCGGCTTATGGGAAGGCAATTCGGACGCCGAGCTGCTGGCCGAATTCATCATCACCAAGGAACAGCAATGTGCGACCCCTCTCATCGGCCATCCTGATTCGGACGCGCTGTGGAGGCTCGACATGTTTTACACCGCCGTGGCGCTTGCGATTGAGGAGCGCTCCGGCGTGTCGACGTCGCCAATAATTGGAATGAAACCCCTGGGGGGTTTCGGCGGTTGGTCGTTCTATCGAGACGTCCACCGGTTCGGCTTCGAGACTTTCCGCAAACTGGCTGAGGCCGGTACGAAACTGGTCGACGATGCGACTGCAGCCATTGAAGCCTAGCCCGAGATGGCGCGCATCAAGAAAACCATTGTTCCAGGAAGGATCTATGTCAGACCTAGATAAGATGAGGAAGAAAGTCCGAAAGCTCCAGTTGCGTGCAGCTATTGCCAAGATGGCATTGCAGGACCTTGTCGAGGGTCTGCCGGGCAAGTGGGCCGACATACAGGATGTCGCTGAGAAAACCCACGCCGTTTATGCCGAGTTGGATGTTGCCAAGAGAGAACTCGCTTCAATGAAGAATTTAGGATGATGCGCACATTCACCACCCGTGACGGCTCCATCTGGATGCCGTCGTACCTGACCTTCATCGATAGCAAGACCTGCATCGGCTGCGGCCGTTGTTTCAAGGTTTGCTCGCGCGATGTCATGCATCTTCACGGCGTCGATGACGCGGGTGAAATCCTCGGCCCCTGCGATGACGAGGACGAGGATTTCGATGGCGAGCTCAATCGCATGATCATGGTTGTCGACAATGCCGGCCGCTGCATCGGCTGCGGAGCCTGCGCCCGCGTCTGCCCCAAGAACTGCCAGACCCATGTTGCGGCCGACGAGCTCGCAGCATGATCAGGCCGAAAAACCAGGAGAACGGCGTTGCACTTCACATCCTTTTGTCGGCTCGTGGGGCTGGTCCTGTGCAGCAATGCGTCGATGGTTTACTTCGCTTCGCATTGGACCCATGTGGCAGTCGTCACGACGCTGGCCTGTTCGCTGCTGCTTCAGGCCGGCTATCTCGACACCGTGCTCTTTCTGATCTGGCGGTCTAGCCGCGCTCGTGGAACTCGCCACATGGGCCAGCATGTCAATGGTTCCAGGGAAGCTCAGTATCAGTCGCCTGACTCTGATCAGCTGCGGAATGAAATTTTCAGCTGTGTCCCGGCTTATGGTCGAATGCCCAGCATGTGCTGCTGCTTTGATGCGCGGATGACAGGATCAGTGCTCAGACCCACACCAATTTTGGTCACCCTCTGATGACTGAGTTGATCGTATAGGGAATCTGTGTTCGGCTAAGACGCGACCACATTCGGTTTGTCCTTAGGCCGGGAGATGCGGGTGTTGGGTCGATTAGGCACATAAGAGTCATCGCAGCACGCCGGATGCGGTCTGCTTGTCGCAATGACAAACTCGGTGCTGCAATAACGATGAACGTTTTCTGCACCCGCTTCGAAAGACGGGTGGCTTTGATCACACACACCCTTGGGCTGACCGGTGCGTAGCCGGTTCAGGTACTTTTTTGCTGGAGAGAGCATGCTGGAAAAATTCGAACGTTATCCGCTCACCTTTGGGCCCACGCCGATCGAGAGGCTCGACCGCCTCGGCAAGCATCTGGGCGACAAGGTGGAAATCTACGCCAAACGCGAGGATTGCAACTCCGGTCTCGCGTTCGGCGGAAACAAGCTGCGCAAGCTCGAATACATTGTGCCCGACGCGATCGCGTCAGATGCCGATACGCTCGTCACAATCGGTGGCGTGCAGTCCAACCATACGCGCATGGTCGCTGCGGTCGCCGCCAAGATCGGCATGAAATGCCTCCTGGTCCAGGAGAGCTGGGTCCCACATGATGATGCCGTCTACGACCGGGTCGGCAATATCCTCTTGAGCCGCATCATGGGGGCAGAGGTGCGCCTGGTTGACGAGGGCTTTGACATCGGCATCCGCCGCAGCTGGGAAAAGGCACTTTATGAGGTCAAGGCAAGGGGCGGCAGGCCCTATGCGATACCGGCCGGCGCCTCTGTCCACAAATACGGCGGCCTGGGCTATGTGGGGTTCGCTGAGGAGGTGCGCGCCCAGGAAAAGCAGCTTGGGTTTGCCTTCGACTATATCGTCGTCTGTACGGTGACTGGTTCAACCCACGGCGGCATGCTCGTCGGGTTCGCCAAGGACGGTCGACAGCGCAACGTGATCGGTATCGATGCCTCTGCCACCCCCGCCAAGACCAAGGCGCAGGTGCTTGGCATAGCCCAACATACAGCGATGCTCGTCGATCTCGGGACGGAACTTGTGGAGGAAGACGTGGTATTGCTCGAGGACTACGCGTACCCGCGTTATGGCGTTCCATCGGAGGAAACCAAAGAGGCAATCCGTCAGTGCGCGCGGCTCGAGGGCATGATTACCGATCCCGTTTACGAGGGCAAATCGATGCAAGGGATGATCGATCTCGTCCAGAGGGGCTTCTTTCCACAGGGATCGAGGGTCCTCTACGCACATCTCGGTGGCGCCCCGGCGATCAACGGGTACGGCTACACCTTTCGCAACGGCTGACATTCGGCAGACTACGATTCCGCCGTCCTGCCGTACCGGACGTGCATAACACCGTTCAGCGCTGGGCCGGAAAGGCCGAGGTCAATTTCGCGGACGTCGATGATCTGTAGAACTGTTCATTCGGTCCGCAGAGGGCCGGCGAATCCAATCTCTTCCTATGCCGTTGGCCGTAATCGAAAGACACGAGGCCGGCGAGTTCGTGCTCAGCTGCCACTCTGTTAGCAAGGGAACGGAATCCAATCCCCCCGGAGCAGATGGCGAGAGTTGAGCGAAGACTGCGGTCGGAGCTCCTGCGCTTCCGGGTCTCCCAGGGACGACTTTGCGAACCGAAGGGAGTTTGATGCGTTGACGTGGCCGGCGTGCGGCAGGTTGGGCCAGCGACAGGGCTCCCAGCCGCCGGGGAAGCACCGCCCTCTTCAATGTGCGTTGACTTCGCTTCCTTTGGCGAAATGTGGGTAACGGCGAGGGCCGCACACTTCCCGGACCCAAATGACCGTCGACATTCCCGCCCTTTTGGTGCGTTCGCCGTGAGGCGCGACAATTCGGTGCCGGCGTGTAACTGCGCGCATTCGCCGAAACTTAGACGTGGTGCATTCCCGCCCGCCCGCTCGGCGGACAGTTCCGGCCGTAGTGGTTTTGCCGGCCGTAACGCCCCCCGCTCGTCGGTAAGGCCTCACTGCCACACGCCTCTTCGGCAACAGCTCGGCGCATCGCGCAACCCGGTTGGCGATCAGGCAAGGCCTTTCGCTAGTTCCAATGCCTGCCGTTCATATAGGCGGCGGTAAATGCCACCATCGATACCGACCAGCGCCGCATGATCGCCGTCCTCGACAATGCGGCCGCGGTCGAAGACGAGCAGACGATCGAGCGCGCGGACCGTCGACAGCCGGTGTGCGGTGACAAGCGTGGTCCGACCCACCATCAGCCGATCCATCGCTTCTTGAATGAGCACCTCGGATTCGGAATCGAGGCTTGACGTCGCCTCGTCCAGGATGAGGATCGGCGCGTTTGCCAGGAAGGCGCGCGCGATCGCCACCCGCTGGCGTTCGCCGCCTGAGAGCTTTAAACCCCTTTCGCCGACCAAGGTCCGATAGCCCTTCGGCAGAGGCGCGATGAATTCGTGAGCACTGGCCAGCCGTGCCGCTTGCTCGATCTCGGCCTGGCTCGCGCCAGGCCGGCCATAGGCGATGTTATCGGCAAGCGACCTGTGAAACAGGATTGGCTCCTGCTGCACGATCGCGATCTGCGAACGAAGGGACTCTTGGGTCACCTCGGAGACGTCCTGACCGTCTATCAGGATCCGGCCGCCGCTCAGGTCGTAGAGTCTCTGGATGAGCTTCACGAATGTTGTCTTGCCGGAACCGGAGGGCCCAACCAACCCAACCCTTTCGCCAGCCTCAATCGACAGCGAACATTCGCTATAGAGGGGCAGGGGATGGTTGGCGTAGCGGAAGTGGACGTTCTGGAAATCGATGCGGCCCGTCGTGATCCGGATCGGCTTGGCCTCTGGACGATCCGCAACATCCAACTGCTGATTTTGGATGGCCACCAGTTCTTCCATATCATTAACCGAGCGCTGCACGTTGTGGACATGTATGCCGGCATCACGCAGATAGCCCTTCAGGACGATGAAGGACGTGAGAACATATGCTATCTCGCCTGGCGTTGCCTGTCCGCGAGACCATAGAAGCAAGGCATATCCGATCACCGCCACCCTGAGCGCAACCAAGGTGACGCCTTGGGTTGAGCCGATGATCGTTCCGCGCACCCAAGTCCGGCGCGTGCGGTGCCGCCATTTGGTTATGATGTTTGCCAGGCGCTCGTCTTCGCGATCCTCGGCGCCGAAGCCTTTGACCACAGCGTTGCAACTGACCGCATCCGCAAGCGCGCCTCCGAGCCTTGTGTCCCAGCTGTTGGCAAGGCTCGCCGCTGGCGCGACATAGCCGAGCGACAGCGAAATCGAAAACGCAAGGTAGACGAGAGAGCCGCAAGCAAAGATCACGCCCATGACCGGCCAGTGCCAGCCGAGCAGCACCGTCGAGCCGATCAAGATGACAAACGACGGGAGCAGCGTGACGAGTATCGTGCTGTTGAGGAGGTCGAGCGCCCACATGCCGCGCGTTATCTTGCGCACTGTCGAGCCGGCGAAGCTGTTTGCATGCCAGTCTGTCGAAAAGCGCTGCACATGATGGAACGCTTCGGTCGCGACATCGGAAATCATTTTCAACACCAGGTCGTTCAGGCCAATGAAGGCGACGTGGCGCATGGCAATGGCACCGAGTGCCAATGCAATCGGTATACAGAATGCTGCAGCAGCTGCCGAAGCTGGTGCTGCCGCATTAGCAGCACGAGAAACAGCGTCGATGAGTCGGCCAGAATAGAGCGGCATCAACACGTCAGCCAGCGTGGAGGCGAGCATCGCGGTCATGATGATCGCGAGCCGGGCCGGCTGCCTGTTCCAGAGGCGAACAGTGAAGGCGAAAACGTCGCGACAAGTGGCGCCGCGCCCATGGACGGGGAAACGTTTCATGGTTTCCAAGCGGGCGCATCAACACGCTCGGTCCCAAAGAAGTTAAATGACAAAACTGGAATTTTCGACCTCCCCCACAACAGCATCAATTTTGGCGGGCAGCTCCTGCCGCCTCACGACGGTGAGTTCAAAAGCCGTGCCAACTGAGCGGGAACAGCCGAAGGACAAATTCAGCAGGTTACCGAGCCTGGAGAAAGTCAGCCGCGATCCAGTCGAATACGATTGCTATGGCCTCCCCAACTCGGGGAAGATTGGAAAAGAATGGCCGATGTATCGATTGAATGTTGAACTTGTTCTTTCTCTACCCAATAAGCGGAGCGTGTGCCGGTAATCACGTGGTGCAACACGTTGCCTCGATCAAATAAGTACAATTGCAACGCAGCTTTCTCACGTGCTCGGGGCTTAGGTGCTGATTTCAAAAACGCGCCGCGAATACTTTCCTGCCCATGTTCCGTCAATCGAATGCTCGACTGTCGGATTGTGCGCTCCCTGACACAGTGCTGTTCGGTTCGCCTCCTCGGTACCTTGCTCCAGTCGGTTTACAACCTGAAGAAAGCTCCGCTCGCAAGGTGGCACGACTCTTGAGGGTACGTCTTTAGGTGGCGGAAGAAACTCCGGCTGTCGATTCCCGCGCACTACGCATGTTGCGATGCTGGGCTGGAGCTGTGCACCAATGAGAAAGCAACTGAAGGAGAGATCGTGGAACTCCCGCGGATTGAGCTCGAGTTAGGTCTATTCCTCGACATGACTGATGATATCGCTCAATCCGAACAGTTGTTCGAACTGTTGTCCGCGTTTGCGCTGAAGTTCGATTGCCCGTGGATTGCCTATGGCCCGCTCGCATCAAAACAGAGGGTTTTCAAGCCGAACCGACAGGATTCTGTGGTGATGTGGAATTATCCTGCTGAATGGCAGGAGCGCTACTCGAGAATGGGCTATGCCAAAATAGACCCACTCATCAAGAAAGGTCGAAAGGAGGCAGGGGCCTTTCGATGGAGCGAGGTGTATACCGATGAAAGCATAACTGAAGATGGACGCCGCGTCTTGGACGAAGCAGCAACATTCGGCTTGAGGTCAGGCGTTACCGTCCCATTACATGGCCCTGCTGACAGCTTTAGGTTTATGAGTTTTGCTCAATCCTCGGACTGCGAATTGCAAAATAGAGCGATCACCTACCTGCAAATGGCCGCGCTACGGTTTCATCTGAGGGTTTTGAAGCTCGGCACTCCGACTGAACCGGAGCAAATTTATAAGCTCTCTGCGAGAGAAATAGAGTGCATTTATTGGGTGTCGAAAGGAAAATCGTCATGGGAAATAGGAACTATTTTAGGCAGATCACGAAATACGATAGATTTCCATTTAAAAAATGTAATGCGGAAGTTGGATGCGACCAGCAGAACGGTAGCTGTTGTAAAAGCTTTGGAACTTGGGATTATCGAACGGCAGTAGGTTGCGCAGCTAGTTCTCCGCCCGTAGTAGCGCGAGTGATAGCCGAGACGCTCCGGCGTGCGCTCGCTCTTCGAAGCATCCAGCGCATCGTCCATCTCGGCCTCGAGCACCTCCTGCATGACCGCGCGGATCACCTCGTTCAATCTATCCGGGTTCCAAAGCAGAATGTCTTTGACGGCAGCGCTGGCGGTCTTACTTTCTGTCTTGATCATGGCGGCGTTCCTTCCAGGGAATCGGTGACGTTGAACACCACCCTGTCATGACCGCCCACTCTCAGCGAATTTGCAGAACTCAGCACGCCATTCCGTCTTAAGCGACTGACGCATGAGTGATGTGTGTCCAAATCTGACAGCCGTCAGAAAACATGTCGGGTTCAAAACAGCGGAGCGTCTTGGGCCTGTCGGGCTTTTCGAAGCCCATCACGCAGTAACTGCGCGCCAGGCGCACTGGCACGGCCTTTGCTGGTCGAGGTGCGGCAATATAGGGTGAGGGTTGACCCGCATGAGAACACGGAACTCGCTCGATGAAAGGGGTGATCGATCTCATCCAGAAAGCTTCTTTCCGGCGGGTTCGAGGGTGCTGTGCGCGCATCTCGGCGATGGGCCAGCGATCACCGGTTGAGGCTACATCTCCGGAGCGAGTGATGCCTCGAAAGATGCAATGCTGTCTCTGGTCCGACGCGCTCGAAGTTTGTGAGGAGTCGGCCCGGCAAATCGGCGAACCGGGCGGCTTAGGCTGCCAAAAGGGTAGATGGCCGCGTTGCCTCAGTAGATCAGCAGGCGGTGCCAGAAAGCCAAAGGCACACCATCGTGGCGCTTCGACGTAAGTAGATGGGAGTCGTCACCAGTGATTTTGCCGGAACTTCGCTTAGCAAACACAGCCGGCAGGGTTTTGGAGATAACGACGACCACGGGATGTGTCGTAGGATGTTCATATTGTCCCCAGGACAAGTTCGCGGTCCGGCAAAGAAAAGTGTCTCATGCGAGTCATCTGGGTCTTGAAGATTTCAAGCGGTGTCTAGCCCGCGTACCGGCTTCCGTCGACATTGGTTTTGCGGGATACTCCGAACCTTGGCTCAATCCGGACTGCACCGAAATGGTGGAGCACGCCTTCGCCAAAGGCCATGGCATCAGGATTTTTACGACGCTGGTGGGAATGAACGGGCAGGACCTGCAACGATTGCAAGCCTTGCGCTTGGGCGTATTCGTGGTTCATGTTTTCGATGATGGCACCTACATGAACAGCCGCCTGGTCGGAGACAAGTATCGCGATCTGGTTCGTCAACTCGTCGACGCGGATATCCCCTTGATCCGGTTCGTGGCTTTGGGCGAGCCCCACCCAGATATAGCCGACATTATTCCTACCGAAGCACTGATAAAAGCGCGGCCCATGAGCAGTAGGGGTGGAAGCGTCGACCCTAAGATCGTTGCACCACGCCAGCCAGTGGTCGGAGCCCTAACCTGCGTGGACGAACGACAGTATCGGAATGTTCTTCTTCCAAACAGCGACGTTACCCTGTGCTCCATGGATTTTGAACGGCGTCACGTATTGGGCAACCTTCTATATGAGGGTTACTCCGCTCTGTTTGAAAAGCCAGTTTTTCGCGAAATCGTCGACCGCATGAATGGAGCGGATGGTTTTCTGCTTTGCAGAATGTGTGAATTCGCCGACCCAAACGACCGGACCTGAGTGGATGCCGGCCGAGAGGGCGTACCTGGCAATCCGGATGGCCCCACGGCACATGCACCTGCCGGCGAGGCGATCGTGTTTTCACGTTACGCGAGCATGATCCCGTAGGCGCGGCAGTGGGCCTCGACCATTCCGAGACGAGTTCATCGAAAGTGGTCTTCGGCTTCCAACCGAGCTTGTCGGCCTGCCTGCCTTGAGGTAACGCCGATCACAGGTCAACCTCGGTCGGACGGAAACAGCGTTGTCGATCCCGATCAGCGCTTGATTGCTTACTCACGGCCCACCTCGTCAACGCCTTTACCCTCCCAGACTATCTCCTTTTCGACTCGCCTGAAGGCAGCAGCCCCAGCTGCGGCCGGGGATGGTTGCCGTCGCGGTAGTGGACGTTCTCGAAACCGATTCGGCCCTTCGCCAGCGCGTCTCTCGGTTGCTTCCGCCTGGCCTACAAACGGGCTTTCCGTCAAGGGCGCCCACGGCGGCCCGCCCTCTTGACCCGGCGGCTCGGGCCAATCATCTCGCGCAAGAGATCGGAATCCGCAGTCTTCTCCAAGAGAGCGCGGCTTTCGCTCTGTCATCGGTCATCAAATAGTTTCTTGAATCAGGTTGGTGTCCGCAGCCCGAGGTTGAACGGCGAATATTGATGGCCGCCGCAAAGCCGCTCGCTCGCTACGGCGCTATTGAGGAGCGCGCTCGCGAGCGGCTTCGCTACCGCCGAGCTACACAACCTCTGGCGACGCGACCCTGCTAATCGTCCTTGGACCCATTCATTGTCCGGAGGCGCTATGGGTAGCGATGGGTGGGTACGTCAACTACCTGATGCCATAGTAGCGGTGCTTTCGCGGAAGCTTTAGAAACCATCCTGTTGCAGCACATTCTCCGAAGGCATCCGAATGGAGGGCAACGCAACCCAACAATATTCGATGAGGATCCCGGCATCACCAGACCAACCAAAGCTTCCTCCGGCATTCTGCTCTCAATGTTAGATGACGAACATCTACCGCAAACCACTAGCCATTAAACAGCTCTCTTCTTTGAACGACCTATGTGCAGAGGACTCAATATGAACACCGACCCTTTCACGGCCCATGAGTCCAACGTTCGTCGCTATGGCCGGTCGTTCCCCGCGGTCTTTGCGAGGGCACTTGGGGCCACCATCTGGGACGAGTCCGGTAACGCATATATCGACTTCCTAGTTGGGTCCGGGGCGCTCAATTACGGGCACAACAATCCGGATATCATGGCGCCGGCGATTGAATATCTCGTCGGTGAGAACATTCTTCTGTCACTTGATATGCATACGGCGGCAAAGCGTGACTTCATTGAAGGGTTCGTCGATTGGATCCTGAAACCCAGAGGTCTTTCGTACAAGATTCAGTTTCCCGGGCCGACCGGCACGAACGCCAACGAAGCGGCGCTGGCGCTGGCGCGAAAATACACCGGCCGCTCGAGCGTCATGGCCTTTACGAATGCGTTCCATGGCATGTCGCTCGGCTCTCTGGCGGTGTCGGGCTCGGCCTCAACCAGGGAACTGGGCGGCGTTGCTCGCCACGATGTGATCCGTGTTCCCTATGACGGCTATCCGAGCCAAGCTTTCGATTCCGCCAGTTACATCGACCACGTTTTGAGCGACCCGGGGAGCGGCATAGAAAAGCCTGCCGCAATTATACTGGAGACCATCCAGGCAGAAGGCGGCATGAACGCCGCGTCCGCGGCTTGGCTCACGGAAATTCAGCGCATTTGCCGTACTCACGGCATTGTTTTTATCGTCGACGATATTCAGGCGGGTGCGGGCCGAACTGGCGACTTCTTCTCATTCGAGTCTGCAAAAATCGAACCGGATATTGTGTGTCTTTCTAAGTCCCTAAGCGGTTCAGGTAGTCCGTTGTCCATCGTTCTGATTCGACCCGACTTGGACATATGGAAGCCCGGAGAACATAGCGGGACCTTCAGAGGAAACAATTTCGCCTTCGTGACGGCAGGAGCCATGTGCAAGATGTGGTCGGATAGGAAATTTACTGCAGGTGTCGAGCGGACAGCCGTCAGGCTGCAAACGCACCTCGATCGCCTGGTTGCGAAATTTCCAAGGTACATCGAACAGAAGCGCGGCCGCGGTCTGATGGCCGGCCTGAAATGCCGTTCACCGGCAGTTGTCGGCCGCGTGCACGATGTCGCATTCGAAAATGGCCTTCTTATCGAATCCTCGGGGCCAAATCGCGACGTTATCAAAGTCCTCCCGCCGATAACCATCACCGATGCCGAACTCGATCGTGGCATCACCATCCTTGAACACGCATTACAGGAGCAAGACAATGCCTAGTCAGATATCTCAAGTGCCAGCCATCTCGCCGGTTTCGATCAAAGAACGGACCGGGTCGATCAACACGGCGGAGGTCATCTCGGTCCTGAAAGGTGAGCTCACCGCTCTGCACATCAAGCAAGCTTTCAGCACCGAAGTAGCCGAGGAGATCACTACGAACTTTATTGGAAGCTCCGGTCTCAGAGAGCGTAAAGATGGTGTGCCCGGACAATATGTCGGCGCATCTCACTACAAGAAGGATGCAGCCACATATTTCGCAGACGCCGAAAACGCGCGGCCGTACGTCGATGCCCTTTTTAAGAATTTGGTTGACCCGGTTCGAGCAGTATTCGGGGCGTTGAAGCGAGAGCTTCACAACCAGGGCATCGAATTGCGGCTGGCCCGTTCCGAACACGGCCAGGCCAATGTTTGTCGCGCTCTCAGTTGGTCAGGCAGTGGCACGTTTTCCTTGGATCCCCACGACGATGTCGCTCAAGTCTTACGTGCTGGCGATGATTACGAGCTTTCTGCGGTGGCGCACAATACGGTCGCAGCGCTCAACCTCTATCCCAGCATGCCCGAGAACGGGGGCAATCTGAGGCTCTGGAGCCATAAGCCGACAGTTGCGGACCGAAAGTCGCAGGGTGTGGAGACCACTGGATATCCCTATTCGGCAGCCTATCTTGAGGCCGTCCCGTGCCGCGAGTTCCAGCTCAAGGCCGGGGATATCGCCCTAATCGATGGCGGCTTCGTTCACGGGGTTACCGGTCAATCAGGCGACGGAAAGCGTCGCCTGGTGCTGAATTGCTTTTTCGGATTTGCCCGGCCTGATCTTGTTCTCTGGTGGACCTGAAATAGGAATGTCGCAGCGACCGACCGGATTTAGCCGGCAGTTAAAGCGTGAACATCCTTCGTCACGGGGGACTTGCCACGGGCTATTTCCTCTATCTGCAATTAGAGTCCATCCTAATTGATGTAGAAAGAAGATCACTCGTGGCGTGAGTTCCAACGAGGACATCGTTGCTTGCAAGGTGCCGGCCTCCGAAGCAGGGAAAGAAACATGGGATCGTCGCACGAATTCTTTCTTGCGAAGCGCGACGACTGCGGCGTCATAGCTTTGACCGGTTGAAAAGCCATTGACCATCCCACTGAGATGAACGCCTTGGATCCCTCGCCTCCGGCCCCGTCGCGTGCGTAAAGCGTCTGCCCTGGTAAGTCAGCACGGTAGAGATTGGGCCGGAATATTCTCATGCATCATGGCGCGCCACCTCCCGTCGAAAGCACTATCGATCTCGCCGTGCCAAGACCGATCTCCCCGCGTGACTTGACCTCGCTATCCGCGGCTGACGGCTTGGGTGGAAGGCACCATCGACACACTTTAAAGACGGCTCAATATAATAATGAAACAATCTTAGATTCTCAGTTTTTGAAAGATTTCTCGAAAGGTCGCTCCGATTGAGTGAAAGCTGGCCTGATTCCTGGTCGCCCCGCAGAGGAGAGGCCGAATACCTCGCGAGCAATTGCCAGTCTGTCTTACGGCGGGAAAACTCAAACGTCAGTTCCTGTCTGGTTTGCTCTTGAAACAGAAGTCCATGACGGCAATAAGCTTCGCATACCAGGAAAGAACTTAGCGCCACCCATGAGGTCAAAGTAGGCGAAATCACCTATAATATTGATGTTGTTTAAAACATCAGAACGAATTTGTATTATATTTTTAACATATAAGTTCTTGAGTGGTCCCCCAATAACGTGGTATTGATCCCACGAGTTAACTGGATCAGGGGCCTCATTGTTTTATTTTACTTAGGCAGAAACTGAGTTGCGAGATTTTCCAGGAGCCCAGCAGGGGGCGCCGATACAGACGGAGGATGACTATGACCACGCTACCGCAAATCTCATTGGCGAAACTGTCTGCCGATGCGACGCGACATCAAGAGCAACAGCGCTTGCGCAATGCATGCGAGGTGTACGGGTTCTTCTACCTTATCGAGCACGGAATCCCGAAGGAACAGATCGCGGATGCCATCGACGGGTCCCGGCGGTTCTTCGCGTTGCCACTGGCTACAAAGGAACGCTTCGGTCACGCCGCACAAAACGTGCGCCCCACTATCGCACGTGGATACAGTCCGCTGTACGGCGAAATCCTGCATCCTGAGGCCGGCCGCGATCCAAAGGAAGTGTTCGATCTCGGAATCGACAACGAAGGCGATCGGCGTCCGTTTGCGGGGAGCACACTGTTTCCGGATGAGGCTTTGGCTCCTGGTTTCGCGCGAAGCCTGCTTGCCTTGCAGGCTACCGTGCTCCGCGAGGTCGTCCCGCAGCTCGGAACCGCGCTTGCCGACGTGATCGGTTTGGAACAGGGCTGGTTCCAACGGTATTTCAGCCCGCCGACGCTCGAGCAACGCGTAATCCGGTATCCAGCTCGCGGCGGCACGTGCGCTAAGCACACCGATGGTGGCTTTTTCACGCTGCTGCTGCAGGAGGAACTCCCCACCCGGTCGTTGCAGGTGTGGTTGCGCGGGCGCTGGATGCCGGTGCCGAGCCTGCCCGACAGTCTCGTAGTCAATTTGGGCGATATGCTTCAGGCTTTGAGCGACGACCGCTTCAAGAGTACGCCGCATCAGGTCGCGCACAATGGTCTGACCGACCGAATTTCGCTTCCCTTCTTTATCTATCCCGACGTCGACGCGCGCCTGACTTCGCGGGAAGGGCGCCACACCTTCAGTGTCGCGGAAATGATGCTGCGCAATTACGAGTCAGTCGAAACCGGGAATGGCGCCGGGCGCGCCCGAGAGTTGCAATAAAGTGTCCGGTGTCCTCAGGCTGCCTAAGCTCATGGGGACGACCACCTCGAGGTGACACGCTGGGAGAACTCACGCAAAATCCCGCGTCGCGCGTATAGCGCGGCGGCAGGCGGACGGAAGCCGTCTAGTCATGGTCCTTGCAGCCCTTAGACAACCTTCAAGAACAGAAAAATACTCATGTTCGTGAGTCATGATCTCACCTATGCATTGCAGGCGACCCAGAATTGGGTCAGCGATCTGGCGTGGAGACTTCGTTGGCATGATCGCGAGCGGGTTTTCCTAGCTTTGATTGCAACGCTGCACGCCCTGCGCGACTGCCTGGGTCGGGACGAGGCCGTGTACATGGGTGCGCAGCTGCCAGCCTTACTGCGCGGCTTTTATTACGAGGGTTGGCACCCCGGCCGACGGGCCATAGCCAGAAACCGGAATTCGTTTCTCGATCGGATCCACGACGGCGTCCACCGCGACCCGGCAGTGGATCCGGAAGAGGTCGCCCGCTCCGTCCTAGGCCAATTGGCGGACCGTTTGTCTGCAGCAGAGATCGAAGAGGCCAAGGCTGCAACTCCGAGAGTTCTGCATGACCTTTGGCCAACCTGAGAGACTTGTGCCCTATTAGCGTATACGCGAAGCCAACGTATCTGCATTCTGGCGATCCATCTTGACCGGTATCGCCTCTAGCGCTCCTTCACGTGTCGGATTCCCATGAGCACGAACCCGAAGTCGCCCAACCAATCATTGTGACAGCGGGCTAATCCGATCACCTCTATTGCCCAAGGCTGACGGAGTTGCGGAGTGCCTCTGGTTCACTTGAACCTGAGCCCTCCACGATCCTTCCATGTTCGCGATCGGCAGACCGACGAATTGCCGACACCTCCATTTCTGCTAGAAGCTTCAGGTCATTCATCTCTTCCAATCCCTGATACAGGAGGGCTGCTGCTTGCCCGAAGCATCGCAGGGGTTAGTAACCCGCCCCGCAATTTGTCAGAGCTGACGACTACCGTGCCGCGATACAGATTGCGATGAAGGCCTAGGCACAGCGGTATATAGACTTGTCCCGAGCAGGGCCGACTGACGCCGAGCCAATGGAGGCGCCAGAACGTCTGGGAATGCTCCGCCGAATAATGCTATCCCTTACGGCATTCACGTCTCGATTAGCGCTCATTCAGTATGGCGTGAGAGATCTTTTCAGCGACCATAATTGTTGGGATGTTCGTATTTGCTCTAGGGCAGAATGGCATCACCGACGCGTCGGCGACTCTTAAGCCCGACACTCGGTGAACGCGCCCAGACGGATCCGTGACACTAGTTGGCTCCAGAGCAGGTCCCATTCGACAGGTCGAAGTCGGATGGAAGTTTCCAAAGGCATTCTGGCGTATAAAGTGGTCGAGAAGCCCGTCGCTCTCGAGGAGGTCTGATACGCTATGACCATCGGTGATTACAGATCTTATGAGGCTTCGACGCAACCACGAGGTACTATCCATAAGCGTGGCGACAATGGAAGTGAGCCCGAAATTAAGGCGATTGTACTTGCTAATCCGCTTTGCTCGCCCAGTCCAGGTGGAAGGAAATGGGTCAAGTGCGAGCGCCACCAGCGCCTTGTGCTGAAGCAGCTGTGCTACGAACCGAAACGCCTCCTTCAACCGCTCAGCATCCCGCTTGTCGCTCAACATATTGAAATTCACCTCCGGCTCAGTAGCATGAGAAGAATTCTTGAGCGAAACCCTTCCCGTCGAGTAGGCGCGGTTGACCCAAAAAGCCAAGGTGCCGAGGCGTTTACCGATCGGATGCCACGCGGACTTGGCGAGGGCTGAGATAGCCATATCGCTCGACGGGCAGCCCTCGAAACCTGACGAGTAACGAGCATGCATCTGAATGTAGCCGGTCGCGACAGGCGCCATGCGATCGTCCTGCCTCAAATACGCCGAGATGGCGACGCCCGGGTGCTCTTGAAGATTTTTCCCGACACCCTTTATATCTGCGACAACCGGGATGCCGACGTTTAACAGCTGTTCAGCTGGGCCGATCCCGGATCGCATCATCAAGGCCGGCGAATGGATGGCGCCGGCACATAGGATAACCGTTGACGCGCTATATGAGGGCTTCCCGGTCTCACTTTCGGTCTCGACGCCAGTTATTTGACGTCCTGAACAGGTTAAACGTACCACCGTCGTCCGGGGCAGGATTGTCAGATTGGGTCGGGCTCGGACGCTCTGCGACAAGTAAGCCATTGCAGCTGAGACGCGATGACGGTTGCGGTTCGTCAATGGAACAACTGAGTGACCATCTCCAAACTCGCCATTAAAGTCTGGTCGAAAGGGTATCCCGTTATCTTCCAAAGCGTTCGAAGCGGCGCGAATAAATCCGGACCATTCTGCTTTGCTCACGCGTCTAATCGGCAATGGACCGTCGTTGCCATGAAATTCATTATTAAAATCCAGATCGCACTCTAGTCGGCGGAAATATGGCAGGACACCTTCCCAGTCCCAGCCCGTCGCACCGCAAGACGCCCATTCGTCATAGTCTCCGGGGGCTCCCCGATTAGCTACTTGAGCATTAATGCTAGAGCCCCCGCCCATGACGCGGGCTTGCTCATAGTGTGTACGCCTGCTGACATCCTGCACTATGGTTGCGCTGAGCGAGGGCCACTGATAGCGCGGGTTGTAGTAAGCCCTCGTAGGGTCGCCATCGAGGATATCATCAGGGATAGCATCGGGGCAAAAGTCAGGACCAGCCTCAATGAGCAGAACCCGACTTCCATTAGCCGATAGCCTGTTCGCCATGACGCATCCGGAAGAACCTCCACCCACAATTATATAATCGAACAAAGACGGTCCCCCGTTTTCTGCGCCCTGGAGAAGTGTCAGGCCGCGTCGATGACTTCATGTGATCGCCGACACAACTGGTCACGCCGAACCTAGGGCGCGACGGCGCTTCAGCCGGTAGCTTTGCTCAAAGGCGGTGGGCGGCACGGGCGCCTTTCCGTAGATCCAACTGCGCTCGGGGAGCGTGCAGGTCAAATCCTACTCCGACCGCACCGACCGGAAGATTCCATGATAGTTGCCGACCAATATTCCCCTCAATCTCAGGGTATTCGTCGGAATCTGATCTATCTACATTCCTGCTCCGCTTCCGACCCGTGTCATCAAGCTTTGCAAATCTGTTTAGATGGTGCAAAGACCATGATATCCACGGCGCGTGCCCAGTCCAGAACCTGCACGTGCCGAATCGGCCCGCCTCCCCACAAATCCCGGCACCGCGAATCCGCTCGGGTTGCCGAAGGTGCCCTCAGAAACCAGCGGCGCCATGACGCCATACATACGTCGACTTAAAACTAAAATCCCCCATGCATACGGGTAGGTATTACGACGTGAGCAGAACGGCGAGGCTCGATCCCCGTTGTCGCCGAGGATCGCTGTTCTCGCCCCGACCTCCTCTTAGGCGGAACGATGGTGATGTGAAGCGCGGCCCGGAAGCTCATAAGGCCGCCTCGCCACTAGTGGGAACACACGTAGGAACCAATGCATGCTCAGCAGTGGCGACTAAAGAAGAAACGAATCAATTAGCAGTGGGACGTTCCCAGGCGGCACAACGGCGAATCTTGTCCGGGTCCTCTCGACAAATTCCATCTTTCCTCGTGATTAGTGCGCCCTGGCTGCCGGCCATAACGCGGCCGGGTAGGCACCGCTTTTAGCTCGGTCTCGTGCATATTCTTGATAAGACCAGGAACCCAGACAGGATGACCGGCTTCGGCCCCTCATGACGTGGTCTCATTTCCGCAAAGGCCGGATGACTTGAGGCAACTGGATACAGCTGCGGGTGACAAAAACAGTTATAAGTCCTTAAGACAATCTTTACCCAATCTTTGCGCAAGCAGATCGCTGAGAATGCTAGATTCACTGCCAGCCTGAGCCCAGGCAAGAATTACAAATCGACGCCAGTTTACCCGCAGGCCGTCACACAGCACACGTAGACGATCCCTCGTCGGGAGGTGGCAATCATAGTCGACTACTCCCGGTTCATTTCGCCGGGTCGTCAGAGCAGTCAAGCCTTGAAAAGCGAGAGTTCTTGAAGATGTCCACAATCGATCGCGACCGGAAAGAATGCTGAACGATCGACGGTCGCATGGGCTTTGGGGGCGGACAGCTCCGCCGCCGCCTGCAACGGAGAATCTGCGAGGCAACCTTGTCGCCGATGTGGCGATCGTCGGCGCCGGCTACACCGGCTTGTCCACTGCGCTGCACCTTGCCGAGCGGGGCCTGGACGCTGTCGTGATCGAGGCAGCCGAAATTGGTTTTGGCGCCGCCGGGCGAAGCACCGGGTTGGTGAATGCGGGCCTCTGGGTGATGCCATCGGCGCTCAAGGAGACGCTCGGTCCGGTCTATGGCAGTCGCTTGCTTAATTTGCTGCGCGATTCCCCACGCACCGTTTTCGAGATCATCGACAAGCACAACTTGCCGTGCGAGCTGAAGCGGGTCGGCACGGTCCATTGTGGAGCCGATAAGAAAGGTGTTGCAGAGATCACGGAGCGAGCTCGGCAGTGGCAGGCGCTCGGCGCCCCGGTGCACATCCTCGACGCCGCGGAGACACGTGCCAAGACAGGCGCCTCGGCCTTCCCCGCAAGCCTCCTCGACCTGCGTGCCGGGACGATCCAGCCACTCGCCTATGTGCGCGGCCTCGCTGGTGCGGCGATTGCCGCGGGCGCGACCGTCTTTACGGCGAGCCCGGTCGAGCACATCGGGCGCGAGGGCCGCCACTGGCGGCTCGCCACGCAAGATGGAACCGTCCGGGCGAAGTGGGCGGTTCTTTCGACCGACACCTACACGTCGCGCATCTTCCCCGAGCTGCGTGGCGAGCAAGTGGTGCTGCCCTTCTTCCATGTTGCGACTGCGCCGCTGAGCCACAGAATTCGCCACACGATTCTGCCCGAAGGGCACGGCGCGTGGGACACCCGCACCGTGCTGACCGCCTTTCGCACAGACAATGCCGGCCGTCTCATCGTCGGCAGCGTCGGCGCGCTCCGCGGCACCGGAACCGTGATCCATCGCAACTGGGCGCGGCGGCGTATCCGGGCGCTCTTCCCGCAGATCGGTGAGATCGAGCTGGAGCATGAGTGGTACGGTCGGATCGGCATGACGAACGACCATCTGCCCCGCCTTCACTTCCCAGCGGAAAATATGATCGCGCTGACGGGCTTCAACGGACGAGGCATCGCGCCGGGCACCGTGTTCGGCCGCGAGCTCGCCCGCTATATCAGCGGCGAGCTGCGGCTCGATGGGATGTTCCTGCCCGTGTCCCCGGCGCAGAACGCCCCCTTCCGGGCCATCAGAGAGGGCTACTATGAGCTCGGTGCGCAGATCGCGCATCTGCCGCCGAGGCGCTGATCCCGGTGGCGGGCGCGCACAAGCCTCGCCACGCCGGCAGGCGGCACTAGGGCGCAGTCACGCGTTGGGCAGGGAGGTAACGCGGCTGGCCCCGCGAGTTCTGGCCGACATGGACCGGAAAAAGGCCGGGCGAAAGCTTGACATCATCAATATGAAAATCCGCAGATCGGATCCCAGACCGGTCGGCGCGCTTTCAAGCGGCACCCACTGAGCGGTTTGTCCGATCTCGCCTCGACGTTGCGGCTGAAACTGAGGACGGCATGGCCTGCAAGGACCAGCAGTCCACCGTATTATAAAAATCGCAAATCTTTAACTCGACGAACGCTCATTTTGGGAGATCATGGGGCCATGTCTCTGACCACTCATGAACGCGAACCCGGCGCCGTCATGCGGAGTTTGTTCAGAGCTACGATATGTCGACTCGCAACATAAACGCCGCGTACCCATCAGACTCTCATCCGAAGGAATTCGCATATGAACAAGAAGACCGCCGCTAACGACAAGAAACTTGCGCCTTCGAGCGATGCGAGCATCTCGATTTTTGAGCGTCTCGAATCCGAGGTACGCGGCTACATCCGGTCGTTTCCGGTCCTGTTCGATCGCGGGGTTGGCACCAGCCTTATAGCTGCAGACGGTCGCGAATACCTTGACTTTTTCGCGGGGGCAGGCGCCCTCAATTACGGGCACAATAATCCGGCCTTCAAGAAACCGGTGCTGGACTATATCGAGCGGGACGGAATTGTGCACGGGCTCGACCTCGCTACCAGCGCCAAGAAGGCATTCATCGAGGCGTTCGAGCGGTACATTCTGAAGCCACGTGGTCTGAATTATAAACTGCAGTTTACTGGTCCCACAGGTACGAACGCGGTCGAGGCTGCACTAAAGCTGGCTCGCATAGTGACCGGCAGGTCAAACATCGTCGCCTTTGCCAATTCGTTCCACGGTGTCAGCGCTGGATCGTTGTCGGCGACCGGAAACAAGAAGTATCGAAGTGCCGCAGGTTACCCGCTCGCGCACGTCACATTTTTGCCTTACGATGGCTATCTCGGCCCGTCCGTTGACACACTCGACTACTTCGAGAAGCTGCTCAATGACCCTAGCAGTGGCCTCGATAAACCCGCCGCGGTCATTTTGGAAGCAGTCCAAGGTGAGGGGGGGATCTATCCCGCTAGCTTTCAATGGCTGCAGCGGCTCCGTGATCTGACCAAGCGACACGAAATCTTGATGATCATCGACGATATCCAGGCCGGCGTAGGTCGCACGGGAAGATTTTTCAGTTTTGAAGCGGCTGAGATCGTGCCGGACATCGTCACTCTGTCGAAGTCCTTGTCGGCGATCGGCACGCCGATGTCCCTCGTTCTTCTGAAGCCTGAACTGGATGTTTGGTCACCTGGCGCGCACAGCGGTACCTTCAGGGGCAACAACCTGGCTTTCATCGCTGCTCGTGCGGCTCTTGAGACTTATTGGGCTGACTCCAAATTCGAGGAAGAAATCGGACGCAAATCCGCCATTCTGGCTGAGGAACTCAACTCAATCATAGACGATTTCCCCAACCTTGGCCTAAGTGTACGGGGCCGCGGACTGATGTACGGACTCGTATTTCAGAAGCACCACTCATTACCTGTGCAAATCTCGCGGGAAGCTCTTCGTCGCGGCTTGGTGATCGAGACCTGTGGCGGGCAGAATGAGGTACTGAAATTTCTTGTTGCTCTCACCATTGCCGAGGCTGACCTGCGCCGTGGTCTGTCAATCGTTCGCGACAGCATCGGCGCTGTGCAGAACAGCATGCCGAAAGGCTCGCCGTGACCATGGCGAGAACACGCAAGCGCGCATCAACGTGGGCTAATATATCGGGCTGCAAAAAGAGCTCCCGATACGGCCCTGCGGTCGCTCGCTTCTTTTAGATGTTTTGCTTCCAGCGCTTTGATGGTTCAACATTTGTCATCTTAATCAAAGGATGCGCTACGGGCCGGATTCTGCATGGGTGCGCCACAACGACAGAGGCGATCCGTCGAGCGATGCAACAAAGTCGAGCGAGTCCGAAAACGCTTTCCAAGCACTCTTAAGTGGTTATGGTGGGTCTCTCCAAAACGGGTGCGGAACATTCTCATTCTAGGGACTTTGCGATTATGTCGATGGGGATCATTCCCCTTGCTGCTCGCGCTCGTAGCGCACCACCGGCTCGGCCGGCTCCAAGTTCGCTGGTCGCGAAAGGCCCGCGCGTGCAAGACCCGGTTCACCGTCGCCGGCGAACGCCAACCTCATGCGCGATGTGCTGGCCGGTGCAGCGCTGTCGCCGCAACGCAACGATCCGCTCGAGATCGGCTGGTCGGTGGCGCTGGGCTGTGCTTGGGTCGTGACGAGCGGTCAGCCATGCCGGCCCGGCCCTCGGCTTGATAGCGCTGACCCAACGAGACCGCACAATTCAACGCCGCCGGGGCTGGGTACGGCTGCCGCCTGTGACAGACTGCGCCATTTCCTCTCGACCAGCGGCGTCGACAGGCATCCTTATGGACTTCATTCGACCTCCGGCGAATCTGACGCGTTGTCCCGAAAAAGAAGCGCAGCGCGACGATGCGCGCGCGTTGAAGGTGGGCGGAGTAATGCCCGCGGTGGTGATGTGCAGCTGATAGGCGCGCTGGTCATCAAGGTGCGGCAATGTCCGGAGATCGCTTCAGCGGATATGAGCCTGCTGGCTTGTCCCCCGACCGCCGGATGCGCATGTCTTCGATCATCCGCTCGCGCAGCGGGGTGGTTCTCTCCTTCGTCGTGGAGACCTCCTGTCTGATAATTGGGAAGAACCACAATCGTCAGCCAGGAGCGCAAACTCAATGCACGGCGTTCAGCTCATCGCTGTACCCTCACCACGCGCGCCAGTGCCGCGCGAGCGGCTTAAGTAATTAGTCCTTGGGTCACGATTTCACTTGAGCTCGCCAGAGTGAGCGTTTGAAAAGCGTCAGAACTGCTCTCTACGCTGGTCGACTTATGCGCAATCTCCTCATTTCTCGATCTCGAGGAGGCGCGGTCGGCGATCGGTGCGGCATGCTACGTCCGGGTCGAGTATGTCGATTGCGGGCTGAGGAGAACCTCGCGCCGATGCAGACGCTTGACAGGCCCGGACGCTTGCTCGGGGCTGCGTGGCGTGGAGATACGCGGCTGATCGACAATGTCGAGATGCCATTCCCGACCAGGAGCCATCACACGCACCCGGCTGGAGGAAGATCACGCCCTGCCATGACTTCGAACCGAGTGGTGCGACGAACTGGACTCGCGGTGAGCTTTCAGAATTTGTCCACCAGCCGCACAAGAAGGCGGCGCTCGGCTTGCCTCGCTCCTGTTCTGCACTGAATTAACAGGTAGTGGCAATTTTGAACCTGGGAGGATATGTTCGACTCCAATTCGCTGCGCCGCCGGAATGTGGAGGTTCCGTCTGGTTTCACGGTGCGCTGGGGGCGCGACGGGGATTTCGCCCATCGACCGCAATGACGTCGCTATGGGTAGAAACCGCTTACCGCCGCCTCGAACACGGCGCGCATATCTTCAGCGGTCGAATCAACAACAACGCAGAATGAAATCGTCCTCCACTCGAATTAGCACAATCTCTGCGAACCTCGCCGCTTACTCTGTCCAGAGTGGGATGGCTAAGCCGTTATTCGGCATGCGAAAGCGCTGATGCAGAAGCTCCTGCTGACCGAACTTTCAAAACACCCTGCTGCGAACCGCTGAATAACCAAACGAGGATAAAGATGATCACGAACTCGCCTTTGCGTCCTCGTGAACTTCCAGTTCGCACAATCACCAGATTGTTGGTGGAGAAATCGCGGTAACGAGCGTGGCGGTTCATCTCGCAAGAAACGGCAAAAAGGATGTCGTGATCTTAGAGCGAAGCACCGTCCTCCGGCACCACCTAGCATGGGAGCTGACCGTTTGGCGGGCAACCTACATTTGGGCGTGGCGATATTTTCCGTAAGTATGTTGCAAGACAGCACAAGAAACGAGAAATGAGATGAAGATCCTTGTGCCCGTGAAGCGGGTTGTGGATGCGAATGTGAAGGTTCGTGTGAAGGCTGACGGTTCGGCGGTGGAACTCGCCAACGTCAAGATGGCGATGAACCCGTTCGACGAGATCGCGGTCGAAGAGGCGATCCGGCTGAAGGAGGCCGGCAAGGCGGAGGAGATCATCGTTGTCTCGATCGGGCCGCAGCAGGCGCAGGAGACCTTGCGCACCGCGCTCGCCATGGGCGCCGACCGCGCCATCCTGGTCAAGACCGACGAGCAGACCGAACCGCTGGGTGTCGCCAAGGTGCTGAAGGGCGTGGTCGAGGCGGAAAAGCCCGGTCTCGTCATTCTCGGCAAGCAGGCGATCGACGACGATTCGAACCAGACCGGCCAGATGCTGGCCGCACTTCTGGGCTGGGCGCAAGGCACTTTTGCCTCCAAGGTCGTTATCGATGGCGACAAGGCCAAGGTGACGCGCGAGGTCGATGGCGGCCTGCAGACGGTGGAGCTGAAGATGCCGGCGATTGTCACCGCGGATCTTCGCCTCAACCAGCCGCGCTATGCCTCGCTGCCCAACATCATGAAGGCCAAGAAGAAGCCGCTCGACGAGAAATCTCCCGCCGATTACGGCGCCGACGTCAAGCCGCGGCTGAAGGTGATCAAGACCGAGGAGCCGGGCGGCCGCAAGGCGGGCGTCAAGGTCAAGAGCGTCGCCGAACTGGTCGACAAGCTTAAGAACGAAGCCGGCGTGCTGTAGGGCTGGGAAGGGACAAAAGATGACAATTCTTCTGATTGCCGAACACGACAATGCGACGCTTTCCGACCAGACCGCCAAAGCGCTTTCGGCGGCACTGCAGATCGGCTCCGACGTGCATGTGCTGGTCGCCGGCAACGGCGCCAAGCCGGCAGCGGACGCCGCCGCCAAGCTCAAGGGCGTGAGCAAGGTGCTGCTCGCCGAAGCCGACGAGCTCACCGAGCGTCTCGCCGAGCCGCTGGCGGCGCTCGTCGTCGGCATGGCCGGCGCTATGACACGATCATCGCGCCGGCGACCTCGTCGGGCAAGAATGTCGCGCCGCGCGTGGCAGCCCTGCTCGATGTCGCGCAGGTGTCGGAGATCATCGAGATTGTCTCGCCCGACACCTTCAAGCGGCCGATCTATGCCGGCAACGCCATCCAGACGGTGCAGTCGAGCGACGCCAAGAAGGTGATCACCGTGCGCACCGCCTCCTTCCAGGCTGCACCCGAGGGCGGTTCAGCCCCGGTCGAGACGGTTCAGGCAGCAGTCAATCCCGGCCTGTCGAGCTTCGTCGAGAACAAGCTTTCCGAGACCGACCGTCCGGAGCTGACTTCGGCCAGGATCATCATCTCGGGCGGCCGCGCGCTGGGCTCCTCGGAGAAGTTCCAGGAAGTCATCCTGCCGATCGCCGACAAGCTCGGCGCCGCCGTCGGCGCCTCTCGTGCCGCAGTCGATGCCGGCTATGCGCCGAACGACTGGCAGGTCGGCCAGACCGGCAAGGTGGTCGCACCCGATCTCTACATCGCCGTCGGCATCTCCGGCGCCATCCAGCATCTTGCCGGCATGAAGGATTCGGAGGTCATCGTCGCCATCAATAAGGACGAGGAGGCGCCGATCTTCCAGGTCGCCGACCACGGCCTCGTCGGCGACCTTTTCGTCATTCTGCCGGAACTGCAAAAGGCGCTGTGATCTCCCGAATTCAATCACCGGCAGCAATGGAAAACAATCCATGAAGCAATATGTTCTGACGGTCTCGTGTCCGGCCGCACGGGGAATCGTTGCTGCTATCTCGAGCCCTCGCAGCTCAAGGCTGCAACATTGTCGACAGCTCACAGTTCGATGACCTTGATAACCGGTAAGTTCTTCATGCGCGTCTCCTTTATCAGTGAGGAGGGAGCCGAACGGAAGGCAATTGAAGAGGGTTTCCACCCGATTGCGGACCAGTTCTGCATGTCATGGAATTTGCATGACGGCACGCATCGCATGAAGGTTTTGTTGATGGTTTCGAGCTTCGGACACTGCCTGAACGATCTCCTCTACCGTTGGCAGATCGGTGCGATGCCGATCGATATCGTCGGCGTGGTCTCCAACCACCTGACATATCAGAAGGTGGTCGTGAACCACGATATTCCTTTCCACCACATCAAGGTTAGGAAGGAAAACAAGCCGCAGGCCGAGGCACAGCTGATGCACATCGTCGAGGAGACGGGGACAGAACTCGTCGTGCTCGCCCGATACATGCAGATACTCTCCGATGCGCTCTGCCATAAGATGTCCGGCCGGATCATCAACATTCATCATTCATTCCTGCCGTCCTTCAAGGGCGCGAACCCCTACAAACAGGCTTTCTAGCGTGGCGTGAAGCTGATCGGCGCTACGGCGCATTACGTTACCGCTGATCTCGACGAGTGTCCGATCATCGAGCAAGATGTTGCCCGAATCACAGATGCGCAGAGCACTGAGGACTACGTTTCCATCGGCCGCGATGTGGAAAGCCAAGTATTGGCCCGCGCTATTCACGAGCATATCCACATCGCACCTTGATCAATGGGAACCGAACAGTCGTTTTCCCGGCAAGCCCGGTTCTCACCGTTCCGAGGATGGGCTGAAATGGCATCCGGATGACGGAAGGAGATCGCGGAATTGGCATCAATTGCCATCACAAACGCGGCATCACTGATTGAGACGTGAAGACCGGCGTGAAATCTGCTTGTCGGTGATAGTCGCCGGGACGATCCGGCAAGTCCACCAAACCATCAGGCATGCGCGCTCGAACCTCGTTTGTTGGGTCTTCGCCCAATCGGAAGCGGATAGCTTCGGCAGCCAGTTCCGAGCCGCCCAACCATCTTCAGCGTTGCTCCTCGAGCAGCCCGAGCATGAAGAGGCTTCATGCGTCATGCGCATCGAGGCTGGAGGCCCCGCGGCGGCCCTGCGGGCGTGGCGCCAATTGCCGATCTTCGCCCGCAGCGGATCCCTCGACACTCCCACGCCGAACGGCGCGGCTGCTTGCCGCGCCGACATGCCCTCGTCCTCGCCTTCCAAGACGCGCGACTATATTCCCGCTCAATGCTCTTCCCCAACGCCCAGTTCTATCGGGGTGGATTTTGAGTAGGTACAAAATGCAGTTGTCAAATTACAATCGATTCATCGATCACAGGACGCGCTCAAGGTTCCTCCTGATAAGCTCTCTGAGACCGACCGTGCGGAGCTGCTCAGCAGGATCATCATCTCGGAGGCGTCGCGCATAGCTCCCTCGCAATAAGTAAGTCATCCCGCCCGTTTTGTAACTGGCGAACCCGGCACAAAGCCCGATTGTTCGGAATCTGCGCAAGTGGCTAAAGAACGCTGATTTCCTGCGGTCGCGGGTCCATATTTCGCTGAACCCGGGCTGCGGGACGAGCTACGTTGCAAGTAACGGCACTGGCCGTCCTCTTCACATTTGAACCAGCTACTGCCTTGCAGGCTACTCAACTCGAAGGAGTCCTCCTTTATGAACCAGATTGCCAAAGATGTGAGCCTCGCACTCTTCGACCGCATGGAGTCTGAAGTGCGTAGCTATGTCCGCTCATTCCCGGTCCTGTTCGATCGGGGAGTTGGCACCACCCTCACAGCGGCAGACGGTCAGGAATATTTAGACTTCTTCGGTGGAGCGGGTGCGCTCAACTACGGCCATAACAACCCAGCCTTTAAGCAGGCCTTGTTAGACTATATTGAGCGCGATGGGATCGTGCACAGCCTTGATCTCGCGACAACAGCCAAGAAGGGATTTATTGAAGCTTTCGAGCGCTATATCCTGAAGCCGCGTGGCCTGACGTACAAACTGCAGTTCACGGGTCCTACAGGTGCCAATGCCGTGGAGGCGGCGCTGAAGCTGGCTCGTCAGGTAACGGGTCGGTCGAACATCGTGGCGTTTACGGGATCCTATCACGGGGTCAGCGCCGGATCCTTGGCGGCGACCGCGAATAAAGAGATGAGGGCAGCCGCCGGCTTCCCGCTCGCTCACGTGACGTCGTTGCCATACGAGGGTTATCTCGGGGATTCGTTCGACACCATCGACTATCTTGAGAAGCTTCTCGCGGATCCGTCAAGCGGTTTTGATAACCCTGCCGCGGTCATCCTCGAGGCAGTTCAAGGGGAAGGAGGTATCAATCCTGCCAGTGTTGAATGGTTGCAGCGGTTGCGTGAGCTAACTTCGCGGCATGGGATTGTATTGATCCTGGATGACATTCAAGCTGGTGTCGGACGCACGGGAAAATTTTTCAGCTTCGAACCATCTGGCATCGTGCCAGACATCGTTACCTTGTCCAAGTCGTTGTCGGCATACGGGACGCCGATGGCTCTAGTTCTAATCAAGCCCGACCTGGACGTTTGGAAGCCCGCCGCCCATACCGGGACATTCCGGGGCAACAATTTGGCTTTCGTCACTGCTCGCGCGGCACTTGAAACTTACTGGTCCGATTCAAAGTTTGAGGATGAGATCGCTCGCAAGTCCGCGATCCTAGCTACCGAACTTGCATCTATCGCCGCCGATTACCCAGCTCTCGGGCTGAGCGTACGAGGCCGCGGCCTGATGTATGGACTCGTTTCACCAAAAGATCACTCGTTACCTGCGCGGGTTTCGAAGGAGGCCTTCGCTCGCCATTTGGTCTTAGAAACCGCTGGCTCATACGGTGAAGTACTAAAGTTCATGCCGGCCCTCACCATAGCTGAGGCTGATCTGCGTCGGGGCTTGTCAATCATCCGCGACATCATACGAACGGTGCAGGACAGCACGGCGGCAAGTCTCTGAAAGAAGAGGCGTACGGCAAAAATAGCACCGATCGGTTGCGTTCGCAGGGCTGGTCGATGTCCGCCCTAATGTGTTTTCGTTTCTTGTCGCGGAACCATCGGAACCGTTCTGCCCCAAGTGGCGCACGTCAGTACTTCGATCTGGATGATAGTTGAGATTTGGGAGAGGACTTGGATGGCTGGCGCAGAAGTAATCAAGAATTATATAGACGGTGAGTGGAAAGATTCTTCGTCCGGCGGACGGATCGAGGTTGATGATCCTTCAACTGGGGAGACGATTGCGGTCGTTGCTGAGGCCGGGCCTGAAGAAGTTCGTCTCGCCGTTGCTGCCGCCAACCGAGTTTTTCGCGACCGCATTCTGATAGACATGCATCCCTACGAGCGGGGACGAATGCTCTTTGGTGTGGCAGACGCGCTCGAGGCGCGGAGCGAGGAGATCGCGACCATCAACTGCATCGAGACGGGCAAGGCGTTGGACCTTGCCCGGGGTGAGGTTCGTACCGCTATACGATACCTGCGCTACTATGCTGGCCTGGCCGATAAGCTAGAAGGTCGATCAATCCCTCGCGGCGCCGAGTTTGTCGACTACACCGTCCGGAGCCCCTTTGGTGTATCGGCCCAGATCGTGCCCTGGAATGGCCCCCTTGAACTAACGGCTCGTTCGTTTGCTTGCGCCATTGCCACCGGCAACTCAGTCGTGGTGAAGTCTCCGGAGTTGGCTCCCTTGTCCGGGGTCGAGTTTGCGCGCGCCTGTGAAACCGCGGGGTTGCCTGCCGGAGCCATCAACGTGATCACCGGCTACGGCCAGACTGCTGGCCAAGCGTTGATCGAGCATCCCGATGTTGGTCACATCGTGTTCACAGGATCCACAGCAACTGGGCGAACGGTGCTCAAGGCCGCCTCGGAACGCATCGTCCCATGTATCATGGAACTTGGAGGCAAGTCAGCTGCAGTGGTATATTCCGACGCGGATCTCGATGCTGTCGCAGACGCTGTGCGTATCGGAACCTATCTGAACGCCGGTCAGAATTGCAACAACTTAACAAGACTGCTCGTTGAACGATCGATCGCAGACGAACTGTTGGAGAAAGTGAAAGCGTGCGTCGAAGGACTAACCGTTGGTCCGGGGCGAGAAAATTGTGACATCACACCCATGATCTCCCAGAAGCAGCGCAAGGCGGTCGAGGGAGCCTGTGAGATTGCCGTTTTGGAGGGGGCACGCGTCGTAACCGGTGGAGCCGCACTTTCGGAGCGGAGCGGCTATTTCATGGCCGCTACTGTTTTTGCAGATGTCAAGCGAGACAGTAATCTCTTCCAGAAAGAAGTATTCGGTCCCGTTCTCGCGGTAACTGTTTTCGATGACGCAGTTACGGGGATCGAACTAGCAAACGATACCGACCAAGGGTTAGCAGCTGGCGTGTTCACGCGGGATATCGACCGTGCTCTATGGTGCGCCGATCGCCTTTGGGCTGGCCAAGTGTACGTGAATGGCTGGTACGTCGGCGGCGTAGAAACACCATTCGGCGGAGTCAAACAGTCTGGCTACGGCCGGGAGAAGGGGCAGGAAGCACTTGATGGCTACGTCCAGACGAGAAATATCGGCATCCGAATCTCGCCGCCATCATCCGGTGAAGGCAGCAGGGCCCAGCGCAGCACCGTCACGCGCGATCAGGTACCTTCTCAGCCAATTATGTTAAGCGATCTTGTTCAGCCGTAGCGGTGAAGTCGAGATAATTGCGGCATGCTTCTCCGTGCTTTGCTCGCGTGGCGCCTTCGCGATGCATGCGTCGTGGCCACGCGCAATGCGCGCTAGCACGCACACTATCGGCAGCAGTGCGTGTTCGTGCAATCGCTTCCGAAAAAACTGAGGTCGTTGTGCGGGTAAAACTCGCCCGCGTCTCCGTTGAGGCTGGCTTCGATGGTTATAGACTCCTTCAGTGCTGGCGGGGGAAATTGGCATCTCTACGCAGTACTACAGCCGAAGAGCACATTCTGCGGACGCCACAGAAGATTGCAGCTTCACTGCTAATAACGGCTCTCTTTGCAGGTCGTCACTGTAGATTGTGCTAATTTTTCTCTCGCAAGATGGGAGGGGTCGGTTGCTTTTCGACTATATAATTGTGGGTGGCGGCTCATCCGGATGCGTCATGGCCAACAGGTTGTCGGCCAATGGCAGTCGCGTCCTGCTCATAGAGGCTGGTCCTGACTTTCCCCCGCACGCTATCCCTGAGGATATCCTCGATGGCAACCCCACGCGAGCTTACTATAATCAACGGTACCAATGGCCGTCGCTTACCGCAGCGGTTGCGCGAAATAGCAACCGACGTGTCCACTATGAGCAAGCTCGTGTCATCGGAGGAGGCTCCAGTATCAACGCACAGGTCGCCAACCGGGGCGGCCCTGCCGATTATGATGAGTGGGCGTCCACCGGGGCAACGGGTTGGGATTGGGAAGGCGTCCTGCCATATTTCCGCCGGCTTGAATGCGATCTGGACTTTCGCGATCGCTTGCACGGCAATAGCGGGCCGCTGCCGATTAGCCGTGCCGATAAGGGAGAGTGGTCAGGGTTCGTCAACGCGGTGTCGACTGCTTTTGAAGACGAGAATATACCCTACCGGCCAGACTTCAACGGTGAGTTCCGCGATGGCCACTCAGTTGTTCCACTCACAAATCTCGCCCGTCGCCGCGTATCAGCTGCGATGGCCTATTTGCCAGAGAGTGTCCGCGCTCGGCCAAACCTAATAATATTGTCTGAGACCACGGTCGTAAAGTTAACCTTTTCGGGTCTCCAGGTAACTGGCGTTGATACTGACAGTAAAACTGGCCGACCATCCTATATCGCTCAAACGGTTATCTTATGCGCTGGCGCTATTCATTCACCGGCGATACTGATGCGATCCGGGATTGGCCCAGGTAAGGCTTTATCAAAACTCGGCATTCAAGTCATCGCAGACGTTGAAGGGGTCGGAAAAAATCTGCAGGAGCACGCCGGGGTCGCCATATCGGCGTACTTGAAACCGAAGGATAGGATGTTGCCGACCGCGACAGGATATATCCAGATGCATGCTCGATATTCATCCGGTCACGACGGTTGCCCCCCTACCGATATGGCCGTCTCGGTTCTGGCAAAGTCTGCCTGGCATCCCGTTGGCAAACGTCTAGGGACGCTCAATTTCTGGGTTAATCGCGTCTACTCGACAGGAACTGTTTCGCTCGTAAGTCCCTCTCATCTCGCTGAGCCTGAAGTGAATTTTGAAATGTTGAGCGACGAACGCGACGCGGAGCGGTTGAAGAGCGCGTTTCGATTCATTGCGAGACTGATTAGTCATAAGGCTCTGGTGAATACTGCGCTCGATCCTTTTCCTTCTACCTGGACGGGACGAGCAAAGCGAATAGGTGCGTACAACCGTTTGAACTACGGTCTTACATCCTTTCTGGCGGCGCTTATGGATAGTTCCTCGGCGCTTCGTCGAAGCCTTATCAGATTTGCAATCACAGACGGTCGCAGCATCTCAGACCTTCTAGCTAATGACGAGTTTCTTGATCGCTTTGTAAGGCAAAATGTCTTCGGGAACTTTCATCCAACTTCAACTTGCAGAATGGGATCTGCTCAGGATCCGACCAGTGTGACGGATCCGTTAGGCCGCGTTCATGGACTATCGGGTTTAAGAGTTGCCGATGCGTCGGTAATGCCATTCTGTCCGCGAGCAAACACGAACATCCCTACGATTATGATTGCCGAGAAGATGAGCGACGCCATACTGCACGAGCGGGAGCAGCAATGAAGGTGTAGGTTGTCGGGTAAAATTCGATATGATATCCGGCCGGATCGCGTTGCTTGTTCCCGCGACATGTAACGCAAAAACCAGGGATCCCACCCACATCTCGGCAGCCATGTTCTATATCGAAAGGTCCCAATTGTTTGCGGCGGCCGCGACGCGCACGATCCTGGAAAGGCTTGAGAAGTCAATGGCCTTACATAGACACGATCGGTACCCGTGCGGGCGCGAAACGGTACAAGGAAATGCGGCTCGTACTCCAAACGGCTCATCGGCACCTCACAAAAAAATGCATCAAATGGGGTCTGACCACACCAGTGGCGCGCACCATTCTGAGCACAGCGACCGTGGTTGCCACTGCCTCCGGCTCAGCTTTTTCCATATTCGGGTTGGCTCAGCTTGAGGTCCCGCTGTCATCGTGACCGTTAAGCATGTTAATTGATCGCACGTTTACACGAATACAGCTGCCAATGGGAGGGGGCATCAAATGCATGAAGTACCCGAAGGGTTCTAGTCACCGCTGCCAGCAAAGGTCTAGTAGGGGTTGAAAAAGGCACTCGCCACTGGACCGCAGTGGTGATTCACTGGCTCCGAAGGGATTCGGAGGTGACGAGTGCGCGGCGGCGACGATCGAACTGGCGAACTGTTCAGCTATGTGGACCTTGACGCGCGGGTTCGGCGCAATCATCCATTGCGGGCGATCCGGACGATCGTGAATGAAGCCCTGTCGGCGCTGGAGCGTGAGTTCGCGGCGCTTTATTCGCCGATCGGACGGCCATCGATCTCGCCGGAGAAGCTGCTGCGGGCGATGCTTTTGCAGGCGTTCTATACGATCCGCTCGGAGCGGCTTTTGATGGAGCGGCTGGAATACGACCTTCTGTTCCGCTGGTTCGTCGGCATCGGCGTCGACGCCGCGGCCTGGGACCATTCGGTGTTCTCCAAAAACCGTGACCGGGTGCTGGAGGGCGACATCGCGACGAAGTTCCTTGCTGCGGTGCTGGCGCAGCCCAAGGTTAAGAAGCTCCTGTCCACGGATCACTTCTCGGTCGACGCACGCTGATCGATGCCTGGGCTTCGATGAAGAGGGTCAAGCCAAAGGACGGTTCGGGTGAAGGCCCGGGGAATGGCTTGGGCGAGCCGCCAACTCAAGGCGGCGGGCGCAATGCCGAAGCGGACTTCCATGGCCAGAAGCGGTCGAACGATACGCATGCCTCGACCACCGATCCCGACGCCAGACTCTACCGCAAGGGTAAAGGCAAGGAGACGAAGCTGTGCTTCATCGGGCATGGGCTGATGGAAAACCGCCACGGCCTGCTGATCGATGCCTGCCTGACGCTGGCCGGCGGACATGCCGAGCGAGTGGCGGCATTGCACATGATCGAGCCCCGCGCCGACCGGCCGCGGGCGATCACGCTTGGCGCCGACAAGGCCTATGACGCGGAGGACTTCATCAACGAGTTGCGTTCGATGAAGGTGACGCCGCATGTGGCGCAGAACACCAGCGGCCGCCGCTCAGCCATCGAGGGCCGCACGACGCGGCACGGCGGCTATGCCGTCAGCCAGCGTATTCGCAAGCGCATCGAGGAGGCGTTCGGCTGGATCAAGACGGTCGCCGGTCAGGAGAAGACCAAGTTGCGCGGCCGCGACCGCGTCGAGTGGGGCTTCACCTTCGCAGCCGCCGCCTACAATCTGGTGCGATTGCCGAAGCTCATGGCGGTGCCGACATGACCGCGCCGGCGGGCTGCCAACTGATCGGCCGCTGGCGGATCGTCGAGGCCGACCTGTGG
>NZ_RZST01000029.1:0-28437 GCF_003997575.1 Mesorhizobium sp. M1A.F.Ca.IN.022.07.1.1 | reverse complement strand
CGCCGGGGATAGGCTTCTTCGCGCCGAGCAGCGTCAGCAGCCGATCGTAACGACCGCCACCCACCAGCGGACGGTCGCCACCCTGGGCAGCAATCTCGAAGACGAGACCGGTATAGTAATCGAGCGGACGGCCGAAGGCGGCGTCATAGCGGATCTTTTCGACCGGCAGGCCATGCGCCGCGATCGCCTCGGCGCGGGCGGCGAAATTTTCGAGCGCCGCGCCAAGGGACAGGCCGGCAGCGGCGGCGAATTTTTCCAGCGCCTCAGTTGCTCCGCCCAGCGCGACGTCGATCTCGAGAAATCCTTTCAACGCCGAGAACGCCTCGTCGGACAGCCGCACGCTGCGCAGTTGCGCCTTCTCGATCAGCCGCCGCGCGATGTCGGCCGGGGCGCGGCCCGAGGAGGCCGACAGCCCGGCCTCTTCCATGCCGGCGGCGATATAAGCGGCGAGGCCGTCGGTATCGCTGTCGAGCACCAGCAAGGCCACCGGACCCGACAGCTGGCTGTTGCGCGGCGGATTGGCGAGGTCGGCAAGGGCCGCTTCCAGCATCGACGCCGAGCCGAAGGCGCGGGCGAGGCGCATGCGCCAGCCACGCGGCAGGCCGAGCGCGGCCAGCACCGCCTCGAACAAGGTCTGGTCGCCGAGCGTGATGGCGAGCGGCACGCTGGGCAGCACCAGCGAGAGCAGCGCGTGCGCGTCGGCCAGCGAGCGCGCGTCAGCGGCGGCGGTATCACGATCGCCGAGATCCTCGATGCCGGCCTGGAAGAACTCGTTGCCGCCCTCGCGGCGCTGTCGGAACACCTCGCCGAGATAGGAATAGCGCCGCGGCGTGCCGGCCTGGCTGGCGATGTGGTCGAGGCAGACCGGAATGGTGAATTCGGGCCTGAGGCAGAGCGTCTTGCCGGTCTCGCTCTCGGTCAGGAAGATGCGGCGGCGCAGGTCTTCGCCCGCCATGTCGAGGAACGGATCGGCCGGCTGCAGCACTGCCACCTCGACCGCGTGGGTGTCCCGGGCAGCGAAGAGTTTTGCGACGTCGGCGGCGATGGCGGGATAGCGGGAAGTCATAAAGCACCACCTCCCCTTCTCCCCTTGTGGGAGAAGGTGGATTGGCGCGCAGCGCCAAGACGGATGAGGGGTGCTGGAAGGAATGAGACGCCGGCGCTCCCTGGAACACCCCTCATCCGACCGAGCTTCGCTCGGCCACCTTCTCCCACAAAGGGAGAAGGAGAGGTTGGCGCCCTACTTGCCACGTGCCCGCTCCTCGGCCTGCGCTGCCAGGATCTTCTTCACCTCGGAGAGCAGCTCGCTCTCCGCCACCGTCACCTGCGCCGGGCGCGCGGCGCGCCATTCCGCGTTATCGGTGATCTCGGCCGACAGGCGCGCGCCTTCGATCAGGTCCTTGATCTGCACCTCGCCCTTGACGCGCTCGTCGCCGCCCTGGATGACGGCGATCGGGCTGCCGCGACGGTCGGCATATTTCAGCTGCGCCTTCATACCGGCGCCGCCGAGATACATTTCCGAGCGAATGCCGGCGGCGCGCAGATCGGCGACCATCTTCTGGTAGCGGCCGAGGCTTTCCGTATCCTTATCCATGACCAGAACGACGACCGGAGCAATGACGTCGGAAGTGTCGAGCTTGCCGAGGTTCTTCAGCGCCGTCATTAGCCGCGAGACGCCGATCGAGAAGCCCGTCGCCGGTACCGGCTCGCCGCGGAAACGCGAGACCAGCCCGTCATAGCGGCCGCCGCCGCCGACCGAGCCGAAGCGCACGATCTGGCCGTCCTCGTTGGGGATCTCGGCCCGCAGCTCGGCCTCGAAGACCGGGCCGGTGTAATATTCGAGGCCGCGCACGACGGAGCGGTCCATCGCAACGCGGTCCTCGCCATATCCTGCAGCCCTGACCAGAGCTTCAATCGTTGCAAGTTCGCCGACGCCTTCCTGATACACAGCGTTGGCACCGACGGTGGAATCCTGGCCAGCCTGTCCGTTCCTTGCCGTTGCGAGAAGAACCGCTTCGGCCTGCGCGTCATTCAGCCCCGCGCCCTTTGCGAAATCGCCTTCGCCTTCCTTGCCGCCATCCCATCGGCCCGGGCCAAGCAGCAGCCTCACGCCTTCCGGGCCGAGCTTGTCCAGCTTGTCGATGGCGCGCAGCACCGTCAGCCTGCGCCCAGCATTCTCCTCACCGCCAAGCCCAATCGCCTCCAGCACACCGTCCAGCACCTTGCGGTTGTTGACGCGGATGACGTAGTCGCCGCGCTTGATGCCAAGCGCCTCCATCACGTCGGCCATCATCATCGCCATCTCGGCGTCGGCGGCGACGCCCGGCGTGCCGATCGTATCGGCGTCGAACTGCATGAACTGGCGGAAGCGGCCGGGGCCCGGCTTCTCGTTGCGGAACACCCAGCCGGACCGGTAGCTGCGATAGGGTTTCGGCAGGCGGTCGTAATTCTCGGCGACGAAACGCGCCGTCGGCGCCGTCAGGTCGTAGCGCAGCGACAGCCACTGGTCGTCATCGTCTTGGAACGAGAAGACGCCTTCGTTCGGCCGGTCCTGGTCGGGCAGGAATTTGCCCAAAGCATCCGTGTATTCGATCATCGGCTGGTCGACCGGCTCGAAGCCGTAAAGCTCATAGACCGACCGGATGGTCGCCATCATCTTCTCGACGGCGCGGATGTCTTCGGCGCTGCGGTCGGCAAAACCGCGCGGCAGGCGCGCTTTCGTCTTTTCCGATTTGTCGGCCATGGATGGGTCTTTTCGCTATGTGAACGCTGACTTATTTCGAGCGGGCGTGTCCTAGACGATACCGCCTTGGGCGGCAAGGGTTGGCACCGTCCCTCCTCCTTTGTGCCGAGAAGGAAAGGCCGCGCCTTCGAAACAAAACGGCGCCAAGAACGAAACAATTGCGTCACCAGCGCGGCATGCTGCCGACACAATCAAGGACCATAAAGCGCGCCGAAATAAGGGTTCGGGCCATGACGACCACGGAAGACATCATCGAGAGCAAACCGGTTCCCAAGCTCCGGCCGGCCGACAGCGCCACCCCCAAGCCGGCGCAGCAACCCGCAGGGCCGTTCGGGGTCGTGGCGGAACCCCACAAGCCGACGATGCGCGACGCGCTGGTGACCGGACTGCTGGTGATCTACCCGGCCTTTGCTGCCGTGGCGGCCATCATCGCCGGGCTGTTTCTGACAAGCGCCGGTAGCCTCTGATCTTGCCCCACCCCTCCAATCTGAGGACGCGTAGCGTCGGAGGCGAGAACTCGGTTTTGCGACCCGACCCGCGCCTTCGGCGCGACCTGCCCACAAGGGGAATTATCACCTTGACTGAACACGGCTGAATTCCTTATATTTGCGGTCAGGAGATTAGCCATGACCGCTACCGTTGATCTGACGAACCCGATTTTCACCGATGCCGACGCGGCGAGGGCGCACTTCGAAGCCATCCGTTGGCCGAATGGCGCTCATTGCCCGTTCTGCGGTCAGTTCGAGACGGTCAAGGAACTCGGCGGCAAGTCGATGGGTCCGGGCTGGTATCATTGCAAAGACTGCCGGAAGAAATTCACGGCGGCGGTCGGCACGATCTATGAGCGGTCGCATATCCCGATGACCAAGTGGCTTCTGGCGACGCACCTTATGTGCGCCAGCAAGAAAGGCATGTCCGCGCACCAGTTGCACCGCATGCTTGGCCTGCCGTACAAGACGGCTTGGTTCATGGCTCATCGCATCCGCGAAGGCATGCGCGAACTTCATCCGTCCGGCCCGCTTGGTGGCGAAGGCAAGACCATTGAGGTTGATGAGACGTACATTGGCGGCAAGGAAAAGAACAAGCACGTTAAAAAGCGTCACAGCGTCGGCGGCGGCTACGGCAAAGAGATCGTCTTTGCGCTTGTCGAGCGTCAGGGCCGCGTCCGTTCGCATCACATTCCGTCTGTGACGGGAAGCACGTTGCGTCCGATCATGCAGGCGGAAATCTCGAAGGCTTCGACGCTGTACAGCGATGACGGCGGCGCGCGGATTGGTCGTGAGTTCCCGGTGTATCAGTCGGTCAACCATAGCATCGGTGAGTACGTTCGCGGTGACGTGCATACCAACACCATTGAAGGCTACTTCTCGATTATGAAGCGTGGCATCACTGGCGTTTATCATCATGTCAGCCCGCAGCAGTTGAAGCGATATCTCGCCGAGTTCGACTTCCGGTACAACGAACGTTCGGCGCTCAATGTCTCGGATGCAGAGCGCACGGTTAAGGCGATTGCGGGTGTCGTCGGCAAGCGCATCACCTATCAACAAACTAATGGCCGACCGGTCGGCTCGCCGGTCTAATTCTTCTCAGCGTCGGGCTTTCGAGAAGATTGATCCGGCGCAGCTTTCTTTCTTCGTGCTTTGGGAAGATGACTGACGCGCGGTTGCGGTGGGGTGTTCGCCATACGGCGAATTACCTCGTCGCGCCGACGCGCAGCTTCCTCTGGTGAATAGTCTTCGTTTTTTTGCATCCCAGTTCCCCTAGAATGTCAGCTTCGATTGCAGCATTCGCTTTGCGGCCGGGAACGGCTTTTTGTAGACCGCCCTATAGATGGCATCGATACATTCGATCACGGCCGTTAGGGCCGCTGCCACGTCTTTCGCCCTGATTACAGGTGCTTCGTCCTTTGGATGGGTCAGCTTGTTTCGAAGCTTGATTGCAGAGCCTAGATCCGACCACCATTGCGTCTTTTTATCCAGCGGCTGGGAGGTAACGCGACGATGGATAAACATGACCCGTTCTTCCAGAGGGTAGAACCTATCCCCCTTTAGCTTGAATTCCCCATTGTCCAGCCGAACCTCCTTTTCCAAAAGCACCCCTTTGTCGTGCGGCGCAGAAAATTCAGTATGAGAAGCCAATTCCTCTGCTACGGCGTTGATATGCGCTTCTGCGGAGGCAAATGCGAGGTTCAGTGATGCGTGCAGATAA
Organism: Mesorhizobium sp. M1A.F.Ca.IN.022.07.1.1; assembly: GCF_003997575.1. Lineage (NCBI taxonomy): Bacteria > Pseudomonadati > Pseudomonadota > Alphaproteobacteria > Hyphomicrobiales > Phyllobacteriaceae > Mesorhizobium > Mesorhizobium sp. M1A.F.Ca.IN.022.07.1.1. The sequence continues at coordinate 23,486 of NZ_RZST01000029.1, read as the reverse complement.
GCGGCATGAGCCGCATCATCGTTTTTGTTCTCGGCGGCCTTTTCCAAGAACCGTTTTGATTCCTCCAGCAAGGTCCCGGCGAATGTATCGAAGTCAGCCATTGGCAGCCTTCTCTCTAGCCGTCTGGGCTTCGAGCGCAGCTTGCTTGGCGTGATAACCTTTGATCGCAGCATCCACCGATCCGGCTGATATTCCGTTCCCGTTCTCGGCTTGCAGCCAGAACAGTTCTACGAGGCGGCCGCGCTCCTTCGCATCGGTGCGATATCCTAACCCTCGATAGTTGTCCGGGTCAGTCTTATGGTGCCCCTTTGCCAGGATCGCTGCATTCATAGGATCGCGACCAGCCGTTTGCGCCAATGCATAGTGCCTTGCCAAACGCGTCGGGTTCGCTTGCAGTGCGCCAGCAATATACGCCCATGCCGCCACCACAGCGGCATTGAGCGCCTTCTCGGGGAAGTCGGGCTTCGGCTTCGGCTTTTTGCTGGCGAATGCTTGGCGTTGCGCCTGTATCAGCAAGGCGAATTGCTTCGCGGCTTCTCGCAGTTCAGGATCATTCCAAACGTCGTTCCCATTGCGAATTTCTTCCCAAACTCCGCCCTGTCCGAAGCGAGGCGTCGTCTCGATGGAGTCGAATTTTGCAAGATCGATCGCTTTTCCGTCGTAATAGTTGATAATGAAAGTCCTTGCCAACGCGACCGAAATCGGTCCTGTTCGGCTATATTTCCCGGCGAAGTCAGTGTTTTCCGGCAGAAGCCCTACAGACTGACACCATTCCCTAAGTTCAGGACCCATCGCCGTTTCCTGCATACGGTCGATGAGATCGGCAGATATCGCAATATTCGTGTTTGATATCAGTTGCACGTCTAGGCGCTGTTCGGTGCTAAGGTTGAAATAAACTTTGACGCCGTGGAGTTCGTCCACGTCGTTTTCTTCAAACGCTTCCATGATCGCTGCGATGCGGTGCTGGCCGCCGATTATCTTCAGCGGCTTTCCGGTTTCGTCGAATAGGAATTCGGCAACAATGTTGCTGAAACTTCTGCGCAATACCGCATCTGCCTTCATTGTGGTGAAAGCCTCTGCATTCGCGACGATCTCGCGATTGGCCCGGTATTCGGGTTCGTCCAGATCCAAAGGCGCATCGGTAGTCGCCAATTCCACCAGCTTGCCGGCCTTCAAATGGCATTCGCAATACTGCGCGCCTGTCCGGTTGTCGGTTAGCAGAGGCAACGAATCTGGCTTTTCGAGCGGCTCGAACATCTCGCAAAATGCCTCGAAAGCGTCCGCTGACATGATGGTTACCTCTACCCCTCCAAAAGATTGCGGGGGAAGATAACACAATGCGATGTTCAGTCAACGTGATAACTCCCCCCACAAGGGGGCCATAAGGGGCAGGTAGAGGTGACGCTATTTCGGTCTCTTGAACCTCTGCCGCTCGGCCTCCACCTCTGCCCGGCAGACACAGCCTTCGAGATGGTCGTTGACCAAGCCCATCGCCTGCATGAAGGCGTAGACGGTCGTCGGGCCGACGAAGCTCCAGCCGCGCTTCTTCAGGTCCTTCGAGATCCGGACCGAGACCGCCGTCGTCGGATTGGCGCGCAGATGCGCAAGGTCGACAACCGTCGGCCGCTCGTCAGGCCCCGGCTCGAACTTCCAGAACCAGGCGGCCAGCGAGCCGAATTCATCGGCCATTTCACGGGCGCGCCCGGCGTTGTTGATGGTCGAGACGATCTTGCCGCGATGGCGGATGATGCCGACATTGCCGAGCAGACGCTCGACATCCTTGTCGGTGAACGCCGCCACCTTGTCGAAGTCGAAATTGGCGAAAGCCTCGCGGAAATTCTCGCGCTTGCGCAGGATGGTCAGCCAGGAGAGACCAGACTGGAAACCTTCGAGGCAGATCTTTTCGAAGAGCCGGCGATCGTCCGCTACCGGCCGGCCCCATTCATGGTCGTGATAGTCCAGATAGTCCGGCAGATTGCCGTGCCAGAAGCAGCGCGCGATACCGTCGGGGCCATCGAGCAGGCCGGCATTTTCTTGTTCCATTGTTAGAAATCCGTCCGTTAATGCGCGCAAGCGTCGGTTTTACCGTGGCTTTACCAGATTCCTGAACCGGCCGGTAACCACACCACAAAGTTTACTGACAAGTCGGCATTTTACGCATTCCGATTCATGTTTTGCTTGCCGCTCAGCGCCAAGGATCGCCACGCCGAGGGCTCTTCCCTGCTCTTGGACGAGTTCGACGATCAAGGTGCGTTCCGATGAAGACAGCGTTCACTTTCGTGCTCGGCGCAGCCGCGGTGCTTGCCGCCGGCGCGACGACCTCTTTCGCCAATGACCGTTATGCCGACAGGCCGCCCGTGATAGTGAGCCCCGACCTTTCAGCGCCTTGGGTGCTGCAGCTCGGCCATGCGCCAGGGATCGTGCGCCCGAGCCGCCAGGCGGCCCAGCAGCCGCTGCGGCGGCTTTTCCAGGCGCAGCCCGACCAGCAGCGCACCGCGGCCGTGCGGCAGCCTGCCAAGCGCATGGTGATGCGGCCACAGATCAACCCGATCTACCTGCCTCAGGAAGTCGCCTATGACGGGCCGCAGAAGCCGGGCACGATCGTCATCGATACCCACCAGAACTTCCTTTATCTGGTCGAGAAGGACGGCAAGGCGCGCCGTTACGGCGTCGGCACCGGCAAGCCCGGTTTCGAATGGTCGGGCACGCACAAGATCACCGACAAGAAAGTGTGGCCGGACTGGCGCCCGCCGGCGGCAATGATCGCCCGCGAGGCGGCCAAGGGCCGCTACCTGCCGACCTATCTGGCCGGCGGCATCGAGAACCCGCTCGGCGCGCGCGCGCTCTATCTCGGCACCACGGAATACCGCATCCACGGCACCAACCAGCCCTGGACGATCGGCGGCGCGGTGTCCTCCGGCTGCATCCGCATGCGCAACGAGGATGTTGTCGACCTCTACGAGCGCGTCAATGTCGGAACAACCGTCGAGGTGATATAGTAATTGCGAATGAGCCGGTTAGGCGGCGCTGAGCAGTTTTGGCGCTTGCTGTTGCCCTCAAGCCATAGCGCGCCTTTGATAGACATGCTTAGACTGGCATCGAGTTAACGGGGGACGGGCCGTGTGGGGATACGGCCAGTCACGAAAGGGCAGCACGGGAGACCGCGCTGCCCTTTTCGTTTCAAGCCCGTCAACGGGTCGCCCCGGAAGCAGCATGCTTCGCATTCGGGGCTGATTTCCCGGCGCACCTCTGCTATTGCAGCGCACAATCTTGGTTTTACGCAATTCCGGACGGAAAACCGCCCTTCTGGAGTTGCTCCAGAAGGCAGAGGTTCCACCTATGACCCGGTCCGACGACAGCCGCTATCTCAGGGGCGGTCCGGTCGCCCAGCGCATCATCGCTTCGGTACGCGAGGAAGCGGCCATCGCCACAGCGGAAGGCTTCCCGCCGAAGCTGGTCTCGATCACCGTCGGCGACACCGACGCGGTCGACGTCTATGTGCGCAACCAGCGCGCCAAGGCCGGGCTTGCCGGCATCGGCTTCGAGGAACGGCGCTTTGCCGCCGACATCACGGCGGGCGAGCTGGAAGCCGCCATTCACGGCCTCAACGCCGATCCGCGCGTCACCGGTATCATCATCCAGCGGCCGGTGCCGGCGCATATCCCGATCAAGACGCTGCAGGCGGCGGTGCACCCGCTGAAGGACGTCGAGGGCATGCATCCGGCCTCGATCGGCAACATCGTCTACAACCAGCTCGACCTCGCGCCCTGCACGGCGGCCGCATCGGTCGAACTGCTTAAAGAGACCGGCCTCGATCTGAAAGGCCTCGAGGTGGTGGTGGTCGGCCATTCCGAGATCGTCGGCAAGCCGATCGCCTTTCTGCTGATGAGCGAGGGTGCGACAGTGACGGTGTGCCATCACATGACGCGCTCGGTGGCGGCGCATGCGCGGCGCGCGGACGCGCTGTTCGTCGCCGTCGGCAGGCCGCGACTGATCAAGGCCGAGATGGTGAAGCCCGGCGCCTGCGTCATCGACATCGGCATCAATTCCGAGATCGGCCCGGACGGCGAGAGCCGCATCGTCGGCGATGTCGACACCGAGAGCGTCAAGGAGGTCGCTTCCTGGATCACGCCGGTGCCGGGCGGCGTCGGCCCGCTGACGGTGGCGATCCTGCTGCGCAACACCATGGTGGCGCTCAACCGTCAGCGCGCGCTCTACCGCGCGACCTACGGTGTGGCGGACCAGCTGGCGGCTGAGTAGCTATTCGGGGGCGACCAGGCTTTTCTCGGAAACGCCTTCCGGCTTCGGACCGCCATAGGCCCAGTCGAGCAATTTTATCGTGTGCACCACCGGCAGCTTCGCCGCGGACGCGATCTGGGTGATGCAGCCGATATTGCCGGTGGCCACCAACGAGGCCCCGGTCGCCTCGATATTTTTCACCTTGCGGTCGCGCAGCTTGGCCGAAATGTCGGGCTGCAGGATGTTGTAGGTGCCGGCCGAGCCGCAGCAGAGATGCCCCTCGCGCGGCTCGCGCACGACGAAGCCCGCCTTGGCCAAAAGCTCCTTCGGCTGACGGGTGATCTTCTGGCCGTGCTGCATCGAGCAGGCGGAATGATAGGCGACGATCGTGCCCGGCTTGCGCACCGGCTCGGGCAGGTCGAGGGCAGCGAGATATTCGGTGATATCCTTAGCCAGCGCCGAGACACGAGCCGCCTTTTCCGCGTAGGCCGGATCGAGACGCAGCATGAAGCCGTAATCCTTGATGGTGGTGCCGCAGCCGGACGCGGTGATGATGATGGCGTCGAGCCCGCCCTGGTCGATTGCGCGCATCCAGGCGTCGACATTTTGCCTGGCCGAAGCCAATGCCTGATCCTCGCGGCCCATGTGATGCACCAGCGCGCCGCAGCAGCCCTCGCCTTCCGGCACCACGACCTCGACGCCGAGCCGCGTCAGCAGCGAGACGGTCGCCTCGTTGATGGCGGGATCGAGCACCGACTGGGCGCAACCGGTGAGGATGGCGACGCGGCCGCGTTTCGTGCCCTGCCCCGCATGCACCCCGGGTGAGGCGATCGGCGATGCCGGCGGGGTCGACGACGGCGCAAGCTTCAGCATGGCGGCGACCGGCTTCAGGGTCGGCAGCTTTTCCAACAGGCCGATCAATGGCCGGCCGAGCCGGGCGAGCTTCAGCGCGGCGCGGAAGCGGCCCGGATAGGGCAGCACGAAAGCCAGCATGGCGCGGGTCAGCCGGTCGAGCAGCGGCCGTCTGTAGGTCTGCTCGATGTGGGCGCGGGCATGATCGACCAGATGCATGTAATTCACGCCTGACGGGCATGTCGTCATGCAGGCAAGACAGGACAGGCAGCGGTCGATATGGGTGACGATCTCCTTGTCCGCCGGCCGGCCGTTCTCCAGCATGTCCTTGATGAGATAGATGCGGCCGCGCGGCGAATCCAACTCGTTGCCGAGCGTCACATAGGTCGGGCAGGTCGCGGTGCAGAAGCCGCAATGCACGCATTTGCGCAGGATCTTCTCCGATTCCGCGACATGCGGGTCAGCGAGCTGCGCGGCTGAAAAATTGGTCTGCACGAAAAATGTCCTTATCGTCTAAGCATGATCCGCAAACCGGTTTCCACTTTGCTGGATCATGCTCTCATTGCCCGAGAAGCCAGCTTTGCGGGTCCCTGATCGGCTCGCCACGCTGCAGCGCCTGCAGGCCGAGAATGCAGCGGACGATGAACCAGACGGCAACCGCAAACATCAGCAGGAAACCGATCGCGAGCATCATCAGGACCACCGAGATCAGCGCGTAGAGAAGGCCGATCCAGAACGTCCTGATCAGGAATGTGTAGTGGCTTTCGACATAGCCGCCCGCCTTGCCGCGATTGATGTAGGCGAGCACGATTCCGATAACGCCCGTGACGCCGACGACAAGGCTGGCGAGATAGAGAATGTAGATGACCAGCGCGTTGGTCTGGCCCGGCTCAAGCCAGCGATCGGTCTGGCGCGAGCCGCTGCCCGGGCCTGGATTGGCATTGCTCATGGTGCTGCTCCCTCCGTTGACTGAGGAAGAGTAGCAGAGCTGGAAGTAGGCGCCATGCGGCCGGGGTTGAGAATGTGCTTCGGGTCAAACTCGGCCTTGACCCGCGCGGAAAGCGCCGCCAGATGCGGCGGTTGCGGTTCGAAAACGGGGAGCGCCGCGCGATGCGAGGCAGACGCGCGCGCCAGCGTGGCGTGGCCGCCGCCATATTTGCGAATAAGACCGCGCAGCAGTTCCGCCTCTGGGTCGTCCTCGCGCATCGAAAGCCACACCAGCCCGCCCTGCCAATCATAGAAGGCATCGACCGCCGCCTGCATGCGCAGCGCCATCACCATGTGATGCGCCTCAGACGGCGGCATCGAGACGCGCCAGACCGGCCTTGCGCCGCCATCGGCAAAAGGCACACAGTCGCGGATGTCGCGCCAGATCGCCTTCGACGCTTCGCCGGCAATTTCCTGCAGCGGGCCGGCCTTGCTGAGCAGGTTTCGCAATGCCTCGGTACGGTAGACGACCGATGGGCCAAAGCCTTCGACGCGCAGCAGCGTCGCGGCATCGCTGCCGAGATGGCCGGCGGCGACGCGCGCGGTGATCCGCTCGGGCAGGTGCGCGGCGCTCGAGACCTCGGCGCTGGAGCCCAGCGCCAGCGCCATAGCCGCAACGGCAGCATCGTCGAGCAGGCCTCGAATGGCCAAAGTCACCTCGGTTTCCGCCGCCGGCAGCACCTTGAAGGTGACGTCGGTCAGCACGGCAAGCGTGCCCCAGCTCCCCGCCATCAGCTTGGAAAGGTCGTAGCCGGTGACGTTCTTGACGACCCGGCCGCCCGACTTGAAGGCTTCGCCGCGGCCGGAAACCGCCGATATGCCGAGAATGTGGTCGCGTGCCGCACCCGCCTTGAGCCGGCGCGGACCGGATAGGTTCGAAGCCAGCACGCCGCCCAGCGTTCCCTTACCCGGCTCGCCGCCGAGCAGCGGCCCGTAATCCATCGGCTCGAAGGCGAATTGCTGGCCGTTCTCGGCAAGCAGTTTTTCGACTTCGGCGAGTGGCGTGCCGGCGCGTGCCGAAAGCACCAGCTCGGCCGGCTCGTAGAGCGTGACGCCGGTGAGCGTCGACAGGTCGAGCGTATGCTCGGTCTGCAGCGGCCGGCCAATGCCGCGCTTGGAGCCATGGCCGAGGATTTCGAGCGGGCTTTCCTCCGCGGCGGCCCATTGGATGGTGGAGAGGACTTCGGCGGGGCTGGATGGGGTGAAGGTGGTCATTGTAATCTCCGGTTCCTCCCCCCCGCGAAGCGGGGGCGAGGAACCCAAGTTCTGGGACGTTCCCATCAAAACCTCGGAATGTCCGGAAACGCCACCTGGCCCCGGTGCACGTGCATGCGGCCGAGTTCGGCGCAGCGGCGGAGCTGCGGGAAGACCTTGCCGGGGTTGAGCAGATGGCTGGGGTCGAAGGCGCTTTTGACGCGCATTTGCTGCTCGAGATCGACCTGGTTGAACATTTCAGGCATCAGATCGCGCTTCTCGACCCCCACGCCATGCTCGCCGGTGAGCACGCCGCCGACCTCGACACACAGCCGCAATATGTCGGCGCCGAAACTCTCGGCCTTGTCGAGCTCGCCCGGCACGTTGGCGTCGTAGAGGATCAGCGGGTGCAAATTGCCGTCGCCGGCGTGGAAGACATTGGCGACGCCCAACCCGTATTTTTCGGAGAGATCGCGCATGCCGGCGAGCAACCTCGGCAGCTCCTTGCGCGGGATGGTGCCGTCCATGCAGTAATAGTCGGGCGAGATGCGGCCGACGGCCGGAAAGGCCGCCTTGCGTCCGGCCCAGAAGCTCAGCCGCTCCTGCTCCGACTGCGAGATGCGGCAGGTGGTCGAGCCGTTGCGGTATGCGATCGCCTCGACGAGACCGATCAGATGATCGACCTCGACGCTCGGCCCGTCGAGCTCGACGATCAGCAGCGCCTCGACATCGAGCGGATAGCCGGCATGGACGAAATCCTCGGCCGCGTGGATCGCCGGGCGATCCATCATCTCCATGCCGCCCGGGATGATGCCGGCGCCGATGATGTCGGCGACGCATTGGCCGCCCTGCTCGCTGGTCGGAAAGCCGATCAACAGCGCGCGTGCCGTCTCCGGCTTCTTCAGGATGCGCACCGTCACCTCGGTGACGACGCCGAGCAGGCCTTCCGAACCGGTCATGACGCCGAGCAGGTCATAGCCTTCCTGATCGAGATGGCTGCCGCCGAGCCGCACCACCTCGCCATTCATCAGCACCATCTGGATGCCCAGCACATTGTTGGCGGTAAGCCCGTATTTCAGGCAATGCACGCCGCCGGAATTTTCCGCGACATTGCCGCCGATCGAGCAGGCGATCTGGGAGGATGGATCGGGGGCGTAGTAAAAGCCCTCCTGCTCGACGGCGGTGGTGATGCCGAGATTGGTGACGCCCGGCTGGGCGACGACGACACGGTTCGGATAGTCGATCGCGAGGATGCGGTTGAAGCGGCTCATCACCAGAAGCACGGCATCTTCGAGCGGCAGCGCGCCGCCCGACAGCGACGTGCCGGAACCGCGCGGCACGACGCGGATGTTGCGCTCGTTGCAATATTTCAGCACGCGGGAGACCTGCGCCACCGTCTCGGGCAGCACGACGACGAGCGGCAGTTGGCGGTAGGCGGTCAGGCCGTCGCTCTCGAAGGCGCGCATCTCGGTGGCCGTGTCGACAACGCCCTCGCCCGGCACGATGATGCGCATGTCGGCGACGATCTCGGCGCGCTTGCGCAGCGTCCCGGCATCTGGCTTGGGCATGGCAAGGCCGGACATCGAAGCCTCCTCCACTCGACTGGTCAAAATCTTTTACCAGCCGGGAGCACTCCTTGCAAACGCTGCTTTGGTCGAAATCGGATGGCGAACGACGGCCGAGCTTTCGCAGCGGCAATCTGCCGCTGGCTTCTGCCCGCTTGAGGGACCCTCGAGGGGAGATGGCCGCGAAGCGGTCAGGGGTTCGCCTCACGTAACCGCCGGCTCGTCTGGCGTCGAGGAAGATCCTGGAGCTTCTCGCGCCGCGGCCCCCTGTTGTCTTCGGGAAATCTCCCGGTCGAGGGGAAGTTTACTCGCCCGGATGCTTGGCCGGTTCGGAGTGCATCCTGCGCACGCGGCGCACGCCCCACCAGACGAGCAGGATGGCGACCGGCACCGAAGCCGCGGTGACGACTTCCGGCGGGAAGGCATGGCCGAAGCTCGACGCGCCTTTGGCGACATAGCCGATGAGGCCGACGACATAATAAGAGACGGCAGCGACGGAGAGACCTTCGACCGTCTGCTGCAGGCGCAACTGCAGCCTGGCGCGATTGTTCATCGAGGCCAGCAGGTCGCGGTTCTGCTTCTCGACGTCGACATCGACCCAGGTGCGCAGCAACGTGGTGGCGCGGGTAAGTTTTCGCGAGAGGTTCGCCTGGCGCTCCTCCACCGAGCGGCAGGTTCGCATCGCCGGCGCCATGCGCCGTTGCAGGAAGCCTGCCCAGGTGTCGTAGCCCTGTACCGACTCCTCATCCAGCGCCTCCAACCGTTCGCTGACGATGCCGTCATAGGCGCGGCTGGCGCCGAAACGGTAGAGGCTGGATGCCGCATCGGCCTCCAATTCGGCTGCAAGTTCGGTGAGGTCGGCGAGCAAGGTCTGGCTGTCGCGGGTCTCGGCCGCCTTCATTTCAAGCGTCGTCTGCGCCAGCCGGTCCTCGATGCGGCGGGCGCGGCCAGACAGCGTCAGCGCCAGCGGCAGGCCAAGCATGGCAAGCGTCCGGTAGGTCTCAATGTCGATGAGCCGTTGCGACAAGGCGCCGGTGCTCGCCGGCGTCAGGCCGCGGTCGAGCACCAGCATGCGGGTCAGCCCGTCGCCATCCTGGCGAAAGTCCGTGACGATGGCCGCCGCACCGCGCTCGACCAGCGAATAGCAGAGGCTGGTCGGATCGAAGCCGGCGATCAGCTTCTCGCTCGCCTGCGTCCATTTGCGGATTTCGAGCCGGATGCCGGAAATCACCGTTCCCGGCGGCGAGAAGCCGTTGCCGAAGGGCGAATCCTCCTGGCCCCGGCTGCTTTCGGCCAGCGGCCCTTCCCAGAGATAGGTCGAGAACTCCGTATGCCGTTCCCAGCGCAAGGTGCCCTTGCCCCATTTCATGGCATGGTGGCGGGCATGGCGTTCGGGCGCTGCGATGCCCAAGCGCCGCGACAGGTCCGACAGCACGGCAAGGTCGACGGCCGAGCCGCCTTCGGTCATGAAGGAGAGTTGGATGAGCACGCGCGGCTTCTCGACCAGCGGGTGCGGACGAGCATGGACCTCGCCTAGCGCGCCGGGGCGACCCTCATGGGCCGGAAAGCCCATGACGCTGCCCTGGGCACGCGGCTGGAATTCGAGATTGGCGTCCGACACGGCTGGTCCCCCTGGTTTCGACCCTTCGTGCAATCGCGTTGTCTTGCGGCAATCGGCAGGGGCCGTAAACAGCAAATTTCAGCTGCAGCCGATTCACAGAGCCGCCGGGGAGTCGACCTGATTCGGCGAATTGGATAAATAATTTGACCAGTTGGCGACGGATGCTTAGATCTGCGCGACATCCATTCCGTTTCCAGGCGCGCTTCCATTGAGCGATATCTTCTCCAGGATCGAGCATTCGCGCACCGCCGACGAGGTGGTGCAGCAGATCGAGAGCCTGATCCTCGAGGGCGTGCTGCGCACCGGCGACCGGCTGCCGGGCGAGCGCGAGCTGGCGCGTCAGTTCGACGTGTCGCGGCCGATCCTGCGCGACGCGCTGAAGGCGCTGGAAGGACGCGGGCTGCTGACCACCAGACCGGGCGGCGGCACGCATGTCGCCGACGTCATCGGCCAGCTTTTCACCAAGCCGGTGACCGATCTGATCTCGATGCACCGCAAGGCGGTGACCGACTATTTGGAATACCGGCGCGAGGTCGAGGCAATCGCGGCCGAATACGCGGCGCGGCGAGCGACGCCCGAGGATCTGGCGCTGCTCGACCGCATCATGGCGCGCATGGACGAGGCGCACCGTACCGGCGACTTCGACGACGAGGCGGAAATCGACGTCGAATTCCACCACGCGGTCTGCGAATGCGCGCACAACATCATCCTCCTGCACACGCTGCGCTCCTGCTACCGGCTGCTCTCCGAGGGCGTGTTCCAGAACCGGTTGCTGGTCTTCACCGTGCCCGGCGCGCGCGAGGCGTTGCTTGAGCAGCACCGGGCAATCCACGCCGCGATCAAGGCGGCGGATCCTGCCGCCGCCCGCAAGGCGGCGATGGACCACATTACCTATGTCGAGCGCTCCATGGCTGAGGCCGAGCGCAGCGGCGACTGGCAGCGCGTGTCACGGCTGAGGCTCAGGCAGCGCTCGGAAGCCGGCGACATCGAACCGACACGCAAACGCTCCTAAGCACTGATCACCCGGGGACTACCATGAGCGACATCCTCACCATCGCCGACCTCAAGGACATGGCGCGCCGCAAGGTGCCGAAGATGTTCTTCGACTATGCCGATTCCGGCGCCTGGACGGAGAGCACCTACCGCGCCAACGAGGAGGACTTCGGCAAGATAAAATTCCGCCAGCGCGTGCTGGTCGACATGAGCAACCGCTCGCTGGAATCGACCATGATCGGTGAGAAGGTGGCGATGCCGGTGGCGTTGGCACCGACCGGGCTGACCGGCATGCAGCATGCCGACGGCGAGATGCTCGCGGCGCAGGCGGCTGAGGAATTCGGCGTGCCGTTCACGCTCTCGACCATGAGCATCTGTTCGATCGAGGACGTCGCCTCGGTGACCAAGAAGCCGTTCTGGTTCCAACTCTACGTGCTGCGCGACAAGGATTTCGTCGTCAATCTCATCGACCGCGCTAAGGCGGCGAAATGCTCGGCGCTGGTGCTGACGCTTGACCTGCAGATCCTCGGTCAGCGTCACAAGGACGTGCGCAACGGGCTGTCGGCACCGCCCAAGATGACGCTCGCCAACATTATCGATCTCGCCCTCAAGCCGCGCTGGTGCCTGGGGATAGCGGGCACGCCGCGCCGCACCTTCCGCAACATCGTCGGCCACGCCAAGGGTGTCGGCGACGTTTCTTCGCTGTCGTCCTGGACGACGGAGCAGTTCGACCCGCAGCTGTCCTGGAAGGATGTCGCCTGGATCAAGGAGCGCTGGGGCGGCAAGCTGATCCTGAAGGGCATCCTCGACAAGGAGGATGCGTTGATGGCGGCCGAGACGGGAGCCGACGCGATCATCGTGTCCAATCATGGCGGGCGGCAGCTCGACGGCGCCGCCTCCTCGATCTCAGTGCTGGAAGAGATCGCCGACGCTGTCGGCGATCGGATCGAGGTGCATATGGATGGCGGCATTCGCTCGGGTCAGGACGTGCTCAAGGCGCTCTGCCTCGGCGCCAGGGGCACCTATATCGGCCGGCCGTTCCTTTACGGACTCGGCGCGATGGGCAAGGCGGGCGTCACCAAGGCGCTGGAGATCATCCGCAAGGAGATGGACATCACGCTGGCGCTGTGCGGTAAGCGTCTGGTAACCGACATGGGCAAGGACCAGCTGCGGCGCTAGGGGCTTATTCACCGATCCGCCCTAGTTTCCCGTGATGACAGACACGGGAAGACGTCGCCTTGACTGAAGCCGGCATCCACTATCTCGACGCGCGCGGACCGAAAGGCATACGCATCTATGCCATCGGCGACGTGCATGGCCGTCATGACCTGCTCGCCGCCATGCACAGCCGGATAGCAAGCGATCTGGAGTACGGACCAAAGTCCGATTGGCGCATCATCCATCTCGGCGATTATGTCGACCGCGGACCGGACTCGAGGAACGTCATCGAATTCCTAATCGAGGCGCGGAGCCGTGATCCCCGCAACATCATGCTTGCCGGCAACCATGACATCGGCATGCTCGATTTCCTTGCCAAACCCGATCCGGAGGGTCTGTTCATGCGCTATGGCGGCGTCCAGACGGCGGCGTCATACGGGGTGAAGCTCTCGACCGGCAGCAGCTGGTTCGGCAGGTCGGACGAGGCGCTGGCGCACGGACACGCGGCCTTGGTCGAAGCAGTGCCGCAAGCCCATGTCGACTTCCTGCGCTCGCTGTCTTTTTCAGCGTGCTTCGGCGACTTCTTCTTCTGCCATGCCGGCATCCGGCCGGGGGTGCCGCTCGAAAGCCAGAACGAGCAGGACCTGATCTGGATTCGCGACGTCTTCCACAATTACCCGGGGCTGTATCCCAAAGTGATCGTGCACGGGCATACGCCGGTGCCGGACGTCGAGGTGATGGCCAACCGCGTCAATCTCGACACGCTCGCCTGGCAGGCGGGAACGCTCAGCGCACTTGCCGTCGACGGCGCTGAAAAGCGCATTCTGACGGTCGAGGGAATGGCGTTCTGGCCATGACCCCAAATGTGGGATCAGCTTTCCGTTTGTCGGGGAGGATCAGGCTCTAGCGAAGCGCGGCGGTGACGCCGTAGCCGTCGACGGCCTGGTGATTGTTTGCAGCGTCGGCAGAATAAATGCCGAGGCCGCACACGACGATGGCAGACAGCATTACAAAGGACAAAAGCGCTGCTTTCACGGACGTCATCTCTGGTTGAGCTTTCTGCATCTGTGCACGAGGCGGTTACCAATGCGTTGAAACGATAAAATGCGTCTCAATGTTTCGACGATTTCGCGCTTCTAAGCAGATTCTGTATCGCCGGTGTGTCGCTTGGATCACACAACAGGTTCATCGCGGTTGCACGGACGATACAGAGGGCGCCCTCTTAGGCGGGCGGCCGGACACAAACCAAGAATGAAGTGCGTTTTCCCCAGGCGGAACTGCCGCCGCGTGCCAATTATGTCACGCTCCGCGGCGGTGCGACGGTCAGATCGTCGCCACCCAGGCACGCGCGATCGCGAGCCCTGCGGCGTCGGCGTGCGGTCCGTTGCTAGCCATCTCGTAGTCGAGCCTGCCGGTCCAGTCGGGATGGCGCTCGGCGATCAGCGCCGCGAAGGAGGTGCTCCAGTCGCGCACCAGCGGGCGATCCGCCTCGAAATGGAACTGGAAGCCATAGACGGCGCGGCCAATACGAAAAGCCTGGTTCGCCGCGACATCATTGCCCGCAAGCCGCACGGCCTTCTCGGGTAGGTCGAACGTATCGTCGTGCCATTGGAAAATCGGGAACTTTTCCGGCAAGGCGCCGAGAACAGGGTCGTGCTTGGCTTCGGCCGTCAGCGACACCCCGCACCAGCCGAATTCAACCGCACCGCCGATGTGGTTGTCGGCGCCAAAGGCGCGGGCGACGAGCTGGCCGCCGAGGCAGATGCCAAGCACCGATCGGTCCTTGCCGGCGAAATCGCGCGTCAATTCGAGCAAGGCGGGAAAATAGGGATAGTCGTCGTCGGCCAGCGCATTCTGCCCCCCGCCCAGAACCACCATGGCATCGTGACCGTTCGCGTCCCGGGGCAGCGGATCGCCTTGGTAGGGGCGGCGCAAGTCAAGCTCGGCGCCAGCCTCCGCGAGAGCGGCGCCGACTTGGCCGAGGCCGGTATTGTCGTAGTTCTGGACCACCAGCACCCGCATCCGCGAATCCCTGCTGACATGAAAATCACGGTGGGAGCGATATCATGCCGCCTCGGTTTCAGCCAAGCCGCGCGCCGGAGAGAAGCTATGCCACTGCAGAACCGGGTCGATCCGTTCGGCGTCATCCATGCCGTGCCCGAGCGCGGCCTCTTCACCGGCAATCGCGGTATCATCCATGACCCCGAGACTAAAACGCTTCTGAGGAAGCGTTGGGCGCTGCCGGCCTGGATCATCTGCGTCTGCCAATTCCGCGGCGTGCGACGCGAGCCGATGGGCCGCAATCGGCCTGGAGGAAAGGCCGGCTGGACCGAGCTGTTCTTTCTCGACGAGGTGACGGCGCTCGCGGCCGGTCACCGGCCTTGCTTCTACTGCCGGCGCGACCAAGCGAGAGATTTCGTGCGGCGCTTCGGAAAGGTCTTCGGCATTGCCGAACCGCGCGCGCCGATGGTCGACAAGCGGCTGCACAAGGAGCGGCTGGCCTCCGGCGGGCGTCCGCCGACCGTCTCATCGGACGAACTCGCCGGTTTGCCGGATGGAGCAGTCGTGGCCGAGGGTGAGACCGCCTACGCGCTCCGCGCCGGCAAGGCGCTCGAATGGTCCTTCGCAGGCTATGCCGAGCCCGTCTTGTTCAATCGCCTCGCCGGGCGATCGATGCGACTGCTCACGCCTGCCACAAGTGTTTCGGTGCTGAGACATGGTTACGCGCCGGTCTGGCATCCGTCCGCCGATACTTGACGACAACCCGCGCCTCGCCCATTGCTCGGCCATGCGCGCCAACTACAAAATGCAGCGGCTGTTCGTGCCGGACGATCTCGGACCGGGCTTCGAATTCGATGCTGGACAGCAGCAGAGCCACTATCTCGCGCATGTGATGCGGCTCGGCGAAGGCGCGGAGGTCCTGCTCTTCAACGGCCGCGACGGCGAGTGGTCGGCTTCGATCGCCGCCAAGACCAAGAAAGCCGTGCGGCTCAAGGTGCTTACCCTGCAGCGGCCGCAGCCGCCGCTGCCCGATCTCGTCTATTGCTTCGCCCCGCTGAAGCAGGGCCGCCTCGACTATCTGGTGCAGAAAGCGGTCGAAATGGGCGCCGGCATCCTGCAACCGGTCATCACTCAGCACACACAAGTGGCCAAGCCTGGCATTGATCGGCTGCGCGCCAATGTCGTCGAAGCGGCCGAGCAATGCGGCATCCTGGCGGTGCCTGAGGTGCGCGAAGCAGAGAAGCTGGAGCGGCTGCTCGGCGGCTGGGACAAGGAACGGCGGCTGATCTTCTGCGACGAGGATGCCTCGACCAACAACCCACTGCCAGCCTTGCAGAAGGTAAGCGAGAAAAAACTCGCGCTGCTGGTGGGGCCGGAGGGCGGCTTTTCCGATGACGAGCGCAGGATGATGCGGGCGCTGCCCTTCGTCAGCGCCATTCCGCTCGGGCCGCGCATCCTGCGCGCCGACACCGCGGCGGTCGCGGCGCTCGCGGTGATGCAGGCGACGATCGGCGACTGGTGATCAAATCCAGTTGAGGCGTGGCTCAGGATTTTTCGCTTGATCGGCTACTGGCATTTCGTCCATCTAGCGCCCGGCGGCTAGCTGACGGCTGCGGAGGGCTTTCTTATGGCGCGCGACACAACCGATATCCAGCCCATCGAAGGCATCGACGAACTCGTCGGCTATCTGGCGGCGGGCAACAAGCCGCGCGACAAATGGCGGATCGGCACCGAGCACGAGAAGTTTCCCTTCTATGTCGATGGCAACGCGCCGGTGCCCTATGGCGGCGAGCGCGGCATCCGCGCCATCCTGGAAGGCATGCAGGAAAAGCTCGGCTGGGATCCGATCATGGATGCCGGCCGCATCATCGGCCTGGTCGAGCCGACCGGCCAGGGCGCGATCTCGCTGGAGCCGGGCGGGCAGTTCGAGCTCTCCGGCGCGCCGCTGGAGACGATCCACCAGACCTGCCGCGAAGGCAACGCGCATCTGGCGCAGGTGCGCGAGATCGCCGAGCCGCTCGGCATCCGCTTCCTCGGCCTCGGCGGCAGCCCAAAATGGTCGCTTGCCGAAACGCCGAAAATGCCGAAGTCGCGCTACGAGATCATGACCCGCTACATGCCGAAGGTCGGCTCTAAGGGCCTCGACATGATGTATCGCACATGCACGATCCAGGTGAATCTCGACTTCGAAAGCGAATTCGACATGCGCCGCAAGATGCAGGTGTCGCTGAAGCTGCAGCCGCTGTCGACGGCGCTGTTCGCCAATTCGCCCTTCACCGAGAGCCGGCCGAACGGGCTGCAGAGCTGGCGCGGCGACATTTGGCGCGACACCGACAACCAGCGCTCCGGCATGCTCGAACTCTGCTTCGCGCCGGATTTCGGCTTTGCCGACTATGTCGAATGGGCGCTCGACGTGCCGATGTATTTCGTCATCCGCGACGGGCAGTATCACGACATGACGCGCTACACCTTCCGCCAGTTCATGGCAGGCGCCGCGCGTTCGCAAGTGCCCGACGGCCTGCCGACGATGGGCGACTGGGCGAACCACCTCTCCACCCTCTTCCCCGATGTGCGGCTGAAGCGCTTCCTCGAGATGCGCGGCGCCGACGGCGGACCGTGGCGGCGCATCTGCGCGCTGCCGGCTTTCTGGGTCGGCCTGCTCTATGACGAACAGGCGCTGGACGCCGCAGAGACGCTGACCTCGAGCTGGACTTACGAAGAAGCGCTGGCGATGCGCAACGCCGTGCCGGAGCACGGCATTTCGGCGCCGTTCCGCAACGCCACCTTGCGCGAGATTGCCCGCGACGTGCTGGCCATCGCCCGCACGGGCCTGAAGAACCGCGCCAAGAAGAACCGCGACGGCTATGACGAGACGTCGTTCCTCAACACGCTCGACGAGGTCGTGGCGCGCGGCACCACCAGCGCCGAGGAGATGCTTTCGGCATATCACACGCGCTGGGGCGGCTCGATCGAGCCGGTGTTCATGGAATATGCCTACTGACCGTTCGCCAGCCACCTGAGCCGTGGCTCGGCAAAAGCTGCTTCATTCGGTGATGGAAACGCACTAGGCTCCCCTGTGAGGATATTGCGGAGGAGATCTCATGCCTTCCCTGTTCGATATTTTTTTGCAAGCCCAGAACGGCGCCGGCATGCAGGCGCTGGCCCAGCAGTTTGGCCTTTCGATGCAGCAGGCGCAGGCCGCGGTGCAGGCGCTGCTGCCGGCCTTCTCACAGGGGCTTCAGCGCAACACCGCCGATCCCTATGGAATGGGCGCTTTCATGACGGCGATGGCGAGCGGCCAGCACGCCAAGTATTTCGAGGACGCGACCCGGGCCTTCACGCCGCAAGGCATCGATGAAGGCAACGGCATTCTCGGCCATCTGTTCGGCTCGAAGGACCTGTCACGCGCTGTCGCGGCCCAGGCCGCGCAGGCGACCGGCCTTAGCCAGCAGGTGCTGCAGCAGATGCTGCCGGCGATGGCGTCGATGATGATGGGCGGATTGTTCAAGCAGACCAACAGCCAGATGCAGGCCGCCGGCGGCTTCGGTGGCGGCGGCAATCCTTTCGGCGAGATCATCAAGGAGATGATGCGGCAGGCGGGAGGCGGCGCACAGGCCCCGCAGCCGGCGCCAAATCCCTATGGCGACAATCCGCTCGGCAAGGTGCTGCAAGACATGTTCGGCGGCGGCGCCCAACAGCCGCAAAGCCAACCGCAGCAGGCGCCGAACCCTTACGGCGACAATCCGCTGGGCAAGATGTTCGAGGAAATGCTGCGGCAAGGCGGCGGTTTCGGCACGCCAGACGGACAGCAGGCGCCGCAGCAATCCCAGCCGCAGTCGCAAACCAATCCGAGCGGCCGGCCGAGAAATCCATTCGACGACATCTTCGGCAGGATGTTCGAGAGCGGCGCGCAGCAGCGCGAGGAATATCAGAAGGGCATGGAGACGATCTTCGACCAGTTCAAGCGCGGGATGGACCGACGGTAGGGCGCTCAACTCAAAAGAAAAATGCCCGGTCCTCGAGGGGAACCGGGCAATGCGCAGGCAGGCCGGCGGGGAACCGGCAGGGAGTGTGGGAGCCTGCATGAAACTTGGTCGCGCCGAGCCCTCGAAAGGTTCAGCGCGAGGACAAACGCAGCCGGCGAAGCCGCTCAGGCGACCTTTCGGGCAAGATCCTCGATCATATCGGCGCGCTCTTCTGCGATTGCGCGCAGCTTCACCGTCGGATCGCGGCCGAAAGGCACGCTGACGGCGACGTGGAGGTCGGCGCGGGTCAGGCCGATATCCGCAAGCTCGGCATCCGACATCTCGCCAAGGCGATAAAAGGCGCGTCGGTTTTTCCAGGCGTGGAAGGCATCGGCGACCGCATTGAGCACGCGGGTCGCAACGGCCGGACGCGTGGTGATGCGCGGGGTCTCGGAGGCGAATTCGATCGTGGTCATGTCAGTCTCTCCTTCGGATTCGTGCAGACGAAACCATGCAATCGGCGCCTGGGAGGAGCGCCGTTGCGGTCTCGATACAGTTAACGTGACGCATGTCGTTGCCCCCCAACACGGGGGCCACTTTTGGGCGACATGCTGTGCCTTCATGTGGACAATGGCAATTTGCCACGCCGCGATTGATTAATCCAACGAATGTTTCTAATCTTTAGCATCAACACGAATGATGGATTGGACCGATGAAAGCGCCGCTCGATCTCGATCAGTTGCAGACCTTCATCTCGATTGCCGACACCGGCAGCTTCACGCGGGCTGCCGAGGAGGTGCACCGGACACAGTCTGCGGTGTCGATGCAGATGCGCCGTCTTGAGGAGCGGATCGGCAAGCCGCTGTTCGAAAAGGATGGTCGCACCAACAAGCTGACCGAGGAAGGCGACAGGCTGCTTTCCTATGCAAGGCGGCTGATCTACCTCAACCGCGAGACTTTGGCGGCCTTCGACGACCAGCGGCTCGAAGGCACGATACGGATCGGCACGCCGGATGACTATGCGGACCGCTTCCTGCCCGAGATCATGGCGCGCTTCTCGCGCTCCAACCCGCGTGTGGAACTCACCGTCATCTGCGAGCCGACGCCGGGCCTGGTCGAGCACATCAAGCGCGGCAATCTCGACCTCGCGCTGGTGACGCACAACGACACGCGCGGCCAGTCGGAGGTGGTGCGGCGCGAGCCGCTTCTATGGGTCACCTCGGCCAACCACGCCACGCATGAGCAGGAAATCCTGCCGATGGCGTTCGGCCGGCCGAACTGCATCTGGCGACGCGCGGCGGTCGACGTGCTCGACCGGCAGAACCGCGAATACCGCGTGCTCTTCTCCAGCTTCTCGGCGACCGTGATCACCGCCGCCGTGCTTTCCGGCCTCGCCATCTCGGTGCTGCCGGAATGCGCGCTCAGGCCCGGCATGCGCGTGCTCGGCGAGGCCGACGGGTTCGACGCGCTGCCGGATTGCCGCATCGGCATCATGCGCGGCCAGACCTCGCAGCCGGAGATCGTCGATGCTCTGGCCCGCCATATCGCGGAAAGCCTGGACAATATTTCCGTGCCGGTCAGCGAAGAGACGGGAAGCGTCGACTTCGCGGCACTCGCCTTCGCCAAGATGAAGCGGACCAAGGCAAACCAGATCCTGCCTGGATGGTAGGGGTTCAGGCGCGAGCGGCGGCGGGCTGAATCTCGTCCGGCGAAGCTAGGCCAGAAAGGCCGAGCAGTTGGACCGGCTCAAGCGGCGGCGACAAGAAATAGCCCTGGAGTTGCCGGCAGCCCATTGCGACCAGCAGCATCTTCTGCGCCTCGGTCTCCACGCCCTCGGCGGTGACGTCGACCCCGAGCGCCATGGCAAGATCGATCAGGGCCTTGACGATCGCGGCCGAGTTGCCGTCGCCTTCGAGAAGCCGCACGAAGGAGCGGTCTATCTTGAGCTTATCGATGGCGTGGCGACGCAAGTAGCTGAGCGATGAATAGCCGGTCCCGAAATCGTCCAGAACGATGCCGACGCCCAACTGCCGCAAGGTGGTCAGAGCCGCCCTCGAAGCATCGCTGTTGTCCAGAAGCACGCTTTCGGTGATCTCGAACTGCAGGCGCTGCGGCGCCAGCCCGGTGTCGGCAAGGATCGACGCGACCTGTTCGGGAAAGCCGGCGTCGCGCAACTGCAGCGGCGATACGTTAACGGCGAGCCACGGCAGGTCGGTTCGCACGGCGAAGCGGCAGGCCTCCTGCAGCACCCACGCGCCGAGTTGGCCGATCATGCCGCGCTCTTCGGCGATGGCGATGAATTGCGCCGCCGGCAATGCGCCATGCACGTCATGCCCCCAGCGGATCAGCGCCTCCGCGCCGAGGATCGTCTTGCCGTTCGCCGCGAACACCGGCTGGTAGGCGAGCCTGATGCCGGAGCCGCCGTCGAGAGCCTTGCGAAGCTCGGTCTCGACTGTGCGCTTGCGCAAGAGCAGGTCGTCCATGTCGCCGGCGAAGACCTGGTGCCGGCCCCGGCCGTTCTTCTTGGCTTCGTAAAGCGCGATGTCGGCCTTGCGCAGCAGATCGTCGGCATCCGTTTCGCCGCCGTCCGATAGCGCGATGCCGATCGAGGCGCTGACGAAGACCTGATCTTCCATGAGCTTGAACGGTTCCTGCAACTTCTGCAGCAGCCGCTCGGCGATATCCTCGGCGGCACGGATATCGCGGATGTCGACGAGGATCAGCGCGAACTCGTCGCCGCCCAGCCGCGCCACGGTGTCCACCTCGCGAACGGTGTGCTGGAGCCTGGCCGCTGTCTGACGCACAAGCTCATCGCCCGCCGGATGGCCGAGCGTGTCATTGATGTGCTTGAAGCGGTCGAGATCGAGATAAAGCAGCGCCACCCTTCCCATCTCGTGAACCGCCATATCCTGGCTGGCCCTGAGCAGGGCCCGACGCAAGCGGTCCTCGAACAAAGCCCGGTTGGGTAGGCCGGTGAGCGTGTCGTGGAATGCGAGATATTGCGCCTCGTCCTGGCTTGTCTGCAGCGCGGACGAGGCGCGGCGGAGCCTGCGCAGCAGAAACGCCAGAACGCCGGCCGCGACAAGCAGCGCCAAGGCCAGCGCCGGGGCCATCTTGCGCACCAGCGTGAGACCCGGCCGTTCCTGGTCCCAGCCGACATAGCCGAGGATGATACCGCGGGAATCGACCAGCGGCACCGCCGCGGCACCGACCGATTGCGACAGCGGCACGAGACGCGCGCCGTCGAGCAGGTATTTTTTGGCGATCTTGCCGATGACCGCGTCGTTGATGAACTCCACCGAAACATGCAGATATTCGGTGCCGGGCGCCTGCGTGACCCGGTCCGTACTCGGCACCAGCGCCATGACGCTCAGGATCGCCGGTTTTCCCTGGAGCGACACAAGGTCCTCCGCGACCATCTTGGCCGGCTGGCCGGAAGCGTCCGCCTTCTGTGGCTCAGCCAGCATGCGGCGCAGCTTCTCGATGGATGGCTGCAAGGCAGGCTCGTCATCGCCATAGGCGGACGCATCGACCACCTTACCTTCCTGCATGGCATGGACCGGACGATTGGCGGCATCGAGAATGTAGACCCGGTTGTGACCGTAATAGGTATACATCCAGACGCTGAGGTTCTCCTCGATCCAGGTCCAATTGCCGGCCCTGACATTGGCGACCGCGTCGTCCCAGACCGCAACGCTTTCCTGCTCACGCTGAACAGACGCAATCTGGTCCTTCAAACCCTCGTCGATGAATATCTTCTGCCGTTCGAGCGAGGCGTTGTCAGCCTGAGCCGCCGCGTAGATGCCGAAGCCGACGACCATGGCCAGCGCGAAGACGGCCAACGTCAGCACGGTCAGCGTCACCTGATGCGTCAAAGGTCTGGTGTTGGCGGTTGCGCTCATGTGTTTCCGGCTGGCTCTTGCTACCGCCAGTCAAAGCAAATCGGGCTTAAGATCGCGTTATAATATTAGCGAGATTTCAGCTCTGCCTTGACGCCGCCCGATAAGCGTTCCCCAATCAGAGCATGAGCGAAGCAGCAACCGAATCACGCAGCAATGCCACCGAATATACGGTGAGCGAGATTTCCGGCGCGTTGAAGCGCACGGTCGAGGATGCTTTCGGCAATGTGCGGGTGCGCGGCGAGATTTCCGGCTACCGCGGCCCGCATTCCTCCGGACACGCCTATTTCGCGCTGAAGGACGACCGTGCGCGGATCGAGGCCGTGGTCTGGAAGACCACGATGGCGCGGCTGAAATTCCGCCCCGAGGAAGGGATGGAAGTGATCGCCAGCGGCAGGCTGACGACCTATCCCGGAAAATCCAACTACCAGATCGTCATCGACAATCTGGAGCCGGCCGGCGCCGGCGCGCTGATGGCGCTGCTGGAAGAGCGCAAGCGGCGGCTGCAGGCCGAAGGCCTGTTCGATGCCGGCCGCAAGCGGCGGCTGCCATTCATGCCGCGCGTCATCGGCGTCATCACCTCGCCCACGGGCTCGGTGATCCGCGACATCATCCATCGCATCAAGGACCGTTTTCCGCTCACTGTGCTGGTGTGGCCGGTCCGGGTCCAGGGCGACACGACCGCAAAGGAAGTGACCGCAGCCGTCAACGGCTTCAACGCACTGACCTGGGACGGCGCAATCCGCCAGCCCGATCTCCTGATCGTGGCGCGCGGCGGCGGCAGCCTCGAGGACCTTTGGGGTTTCAACGACGAAGGGCTGGCGCGCGCCGTCGCCGCCTCGCGCATCCCGATCATCTCGGCCGTCGGACACGAGACCGATTGGACGTTGGTCGACTTCGTCGCCGACATGCGGGCGCCGACGCCGACGGGCGCCGCCGAGATGGCAGTGCCGGTCAAGGCGGAGCTCGAAGCGACACTGGCAAATCTCGGCGCGCGGCTTAGTGCCTGCAC